>JAJYKO010000759.1 GCA_021788565.1 Chloroflexota bacterium | reverse complement strand
TGAAGTATATTCGCGATAGCTAAAATGATTTTTGGTTGGTGGAGGCCTGTTGGACGATATCAAGGAGACCGCCAGGGTGTTCAAGGCGCTCTCGGACGAAACAAGGCTGCGCCTGCTGACACTTCTGGCCGACCAGGGACCGGACGGCGCCCTATGCGTCGGCGCGCTGGCCAGACGGCTGGGGGTGACCCAATCCGCCGTGTCCCAGCACCTGGGTGTCCTGAGGATGGCAGGGTTGGTCGTCGACCAGCGAAGGGGCTACTACGTCCACTACAGGGTAAACCGCGCCCGTCTGGCGGGGTACCTGGACGAGGTGAGGGCGAGTCTCGGGGAGAAACCATCGGGGGCCCTCGCCGAGTAGCGCTTCCTTTTGCCCATCTATTTCAGTATATGGTCATTGACTTCAAAGAATTAAGACTTGAAAGCGGAGGAAGAACAACTATGTGCGAATCCCATCATCACCATGAGGGCCACGAGTGCGGCTGCCACGAGGGCCACGGCCACCACGAGGGTGACTGCGGCTGCGGGGGACACGGGCACGGGGAACACGAGGAAGGGTGCGGGTGTGAAGGACACCACGGCCATCACCCCGAGCACCAGCACCACGGCCCCGGTTACTTTGCCGGCCACCAGGGCAGCTGCTGCCACGGGCGCGGAGAGTGGAGCTTCGGATTTCACCGACACTTCAGGAGCGGCGCTGAGCGGATTTCCGAGCTGGAAGCGTACCTGAAGGAGTTGGAGGCCGAGGCGCAGGGAGTGCGGGAGCACGTGGATGCGCTTCGGTCCACCCGGGCGCAGCCGGGAGCGGAGTA
Source organism: Chloroflexota bacterium (assembly GCA_021788565.1). Next base: position 2,983 of record JAJYKO010000759.1, on the reverse strand, counting down.
GGCACGGGTTGCGGTCTGCGGCCTGGCCGGGCCAGAGGCCGGGGAGGCGGGGGCAGCGGGCACAGCCGTAGAAGCAAGGCAACTGGTGCGCGACTTTCCAGTTCGGGCACGGCTATTGCTTTGGGAATTGTAGTTGGTGGCTCGATGAGGGCTTCAACGCTGGCTTTGCCCTTAGTAACCGGTGCAGTGTGATTGGTCTAACGGACGACGCCAGAATTCCGCTCGAATGAATAGGAAAAGTGAACGATGACGAGTCTTGGAGTTCCGCGCAGTGATGATTCACCGCTGGCTCGATGGATTCTCCCACTGCTTATCACGATACTCGCGCTGGCGGACGGCGCAACGCACCTGAGTCTGGATTTCTTGATTTTCCACGGGAATTTCTTTGGGGCCGGACCGCGACCGGCACCACCCTCCGGTGCGCCGGGGGCGCATGCGGGACCGTTGATTCCGCTTCCATTGCCCCTGAACGAGCTCTTTTTGCTCAACTTCATTGGCTACGTCGTGCTGATCGTGGTCTTATTGACCGCACCGCGCTGGCTCGGAGCCTGGCAATGGCTGGCGGATGTCGCTTTGATTCTCTACGTGGCCGTTGTCATCGGCGGGTGGCTGGATATGGGAAGGCCAAACCCGCTTGGGCTGGGTTACGTCTCCAAGGGGATCGAGATCGTACTGGTCGTCGTGCTGGCGGCGCACATCTGGAGTTTAGTGAGCAGACGCAGCACGCAGACCCTGTCGACCTGACCAACTTGCCCCGGTTGTGATGCACGCGCGAAGTGAGGCCTCCGAGGTCTTTGTGACCTCGGAGGCCTGGCCGTGAACCATGCTATGCGCTTGACTTGCTAGAATCCACCGTGAGTTGGTAGAGCGGTATCTGCCGACGAGGGCTGCCGCCCACTGCGGCAGCCACCACACTGAACCCACGAACGCCCTCGCGGTGGAGAGCTGTGCGCCTCTCTCATCTCGCGCCTCAGTCGCAGCCGAAATTGCACAAGGTCTCGGAATGCCTTCAGGATCACTCGAGGGTTGGCACCGGTGGCCTCGCCCGCGTTTCTGGGCAGGTGGGTCACGGGAACCTCAGCGACGCGGAAGCCTCGGGCACGAGCGCCGGCCAACAACTCCGTGTCGATCATCGCTCCGTCCGACAGTAACGGCACCTGCTCCACCACGTTTCTTCGAATGAGCTTGAACCCGCAGTCGATATCGCGGCAGAGATTTCCGAAAAAGAGACGGACCAGGGCGTTCCAGCCCCGCCAGCTCAGCCTGCGCATCATGTTGTCTTGCCGGTTCGCGCGGTAGCCGCAGACGATGTCGGCGGATTCGCTCATGGTGAGGAAGCGGTCGATCTCGGTGAATGTGAACTGACCGTCGGCTGGAGCGAAGACTATCAACTCCTTGCTCGCTGCACTGAATCCAGCTTTGAGAGCAGCGCCGTACCCCAGGTTTGGATGATGTTCCACGAGCTTCAGATGTGGGATCTCCCACATGAGCTCAAGCAGCTTCTTGCGTGTGCCGTCAGTGCTGCCATCATTGACCACGATGATCTCGTAGTTTCGCTGCAGCTGCTGCGCGACGTCTGATGCCTCTCTAACTATGCCGGCAACGTTCTGCTCTTCGTTGTACGCGGGTATGATGATGGAAAGGGCTCTTGTGCTCATCTATCTACCTCCTGAATATCAGGAACTTGGTCACACCGAAGTTCCACAGCAGCGTGATGGCAGTCGCGACGGCGAGAGCTGGAATCTCCCGCCGGCTGAACAGATCCAAGCAGACGTACACTGCCGCCGCATTTATGGTTAACACTGCCAGACTCGCAAGCATGAATGGAACGAATAGAACCGCGGCTTGCCTCATTCTGCCTACTCGTACCGGAGAGCATCGATGGGGTTGAGGCTCGCTGCCCGATTCGCCGGGTAGGCGCCGAAAAACACACCGATGGCTGTGGATACGCCGAAGGCCATCACGATTGCGCTCATCGACACCACCGTCTGCATCTTCTGGCCGCCGATGCTCATACCGGAAAGCAGGAGGGCCAGCCCCACGCCTATCAGGATCCCGATGACACCCCCCGCTATACTCACTACCACCGACTCCACGAGGAACTGAGTGAGGATGTCGCGCCGCTTGGCGCCGATGGCTTTGCGGATGCCGATCTCACGGGTCCGCTCAGTGACCGAGACCAGCATGATATTCATGATGCCGATCCCACCCACCAGCAGTGAGATGCCCGCGATCGCCCCGAGTAGCGCCGTCATTACCCCGGTTACCTGGGTGGCCGTGGAGAGCATGTCCTCCTGGCTTTGGACCGTGAAGTCGTCCTGCGTCACGTTGTGTCGCTGACGCAGCAGGGCACCTATGTTCTGGACCGCCGCACTCATCACGGACTTGTCCGCGCTGGATAGCTGCACGTTGATCGTCGACACTGTCAATCCGCCGCTGGTGGTACGGGAGACCTTCACCTTCTTCTGCATTGTCGTGAGGGGGATCAGGATAGTGTCATCCTGATTGCCCATGGCTTGTGAGCCCTTAGACTCGAGGACCCCTGTCACCTTGAATTGCATCCTGGTGTTGTTGGCGAACCCAACGCTGACGGTCTGACCGACGGCGTTGCCATCAGGGAAGAGGGTAGTGGCCACGTTGCTTCCCAAAAGGACGACCATGGAGGCGCTGTCCAGTTGCGACTGGGTGATGAACTCGCCATCGGAAACGTGGAAGTTCCGAACGCTTTCGTAGTCTGGCGTCACTCCGGTTATCCGTGTGTTGGCGTTGTTGCCGCCGGCAATCACCTGGCCGAAGTAGCTCGACTCCGGTGCGACGGCGGTCACCTGGGGCACGTCCGCAGCGATGGCCTCGGCGTCCTGGTAGGTGAGGGTTTGGGCGGAACCAGCTGCCGTCCGAACGCCTGAGCTGCTTGTCGAGCCCGGGCTCACGAAGAGTAGATTCGTGCCCATAGAGTTGATCTGGTTTGTGACCGATGCCTGGG
>JAJYKO010000015.1 GCA_021788565.1 Chloroflexota bacterium | reverse complement strand
GGAGGCTCCGGCTCGTAATTAACCCAGGAACCGTACTGCCCCTGGATCACCACCAGGGCGATGTGAATTGGCGCCAGCAGAAGGAGTAGAGCCGGCAGCAACCAGACGTGAAAGGCGAAGGTTCGGGTGAGGGTCATAGAGGTAATGGTGTCACCGCCTCGCCAAATCACTGCCAGCCACTGGCCAATTATGGGAGTCCACCCGGCGATAGTCGTGCCCACCACCACGTCGAAGTAGCCAGACTGGTCCCACCTTAGAATTCCGCCGGTGAAGGCGGTGGCCACCATCAGCAGCATCAGCGTCACTCCGAGCACCCAGGTCAACTCCCTGGGCGTCTTGTAGGCTGATGAGACGAAGGTGCGTGCCATGTGCAGGCCGACCAGCAGTACTAACGCCACCATGTTCCAGTAGTGGATGCCGCGCACCACCGACCCGAGGAACACCTGGTTCTGAATGAACAGCAGGGAATCCCGTGCCTCGTTCCAGGAAGGCACGTAGTACATCATCAAGAAAATGCCGGTGACGACCTGAATAATCAGCAGGACGAAGATGGCGGCACCGAACGTGTACCACCATCCCCCGCGCTCCGGGACCGGATCGCTGAGAAGCCGGTACATGAAACGGCGTGCCGGAAGCCGCCGGTCCAACCAGTCGTAAACCTGATTGGCGACAGCGCTGAACGGGCTGAGCGTAGCTTGAATGACCCAGATGACGATTCTACCGAGCATCGTTCATCCCTGCCCTTCTGGAGCACCGCGACGGATGATCCTGTTGGCTACGTAGAGGTCGTTGCCTTCGATCTTGCTCAGGTAGTAGGGTAGGCTCGCCGCCGGTGGGCCTCCCATAAGTTGGCCCCAGCAATCGTACATGCCGCCGTGGCAAGGGCAGAGGATCTCCTGACGCCAGGCGAGCCAGCGCACCGAACAGCCCATGTGAGTGCAGGTGTTCGTGAAGGCGAGGATCTCCGAGGCTCGCCGGATGACGAACACCCCCCTCACGTCGTCGAAAGGAACGGAGGCGTTCTCCCCCTTGAAGATTATCCTGAACTCCTTCGGCTGCAGGTTGTCGATCTCGTTGAGGGAGCACACCTTGACCCACTGCACCGACGTCGTGAGTCCCAACACCGCCCCGAAGAAACCCACGATGGGAACTCCGGCAAGCAGGGCGGTGATTCCTCCGATTCCCGCGACTCCCAGTTCATATAGGAACCTTCTTCGGCTGGAGCTGCGTGCCCTAGGCGCTTGCTCGTGCATCTTACGGCGCCCCCGAAGTAATCAGCGCCGCGAATCCGGCAAAGAGCAGCAGAAAAAGGAAAGCTGTGGAGACGATGACACCGGTCAAGACCACGCCGTCACCCGGGCTGAATCTCCATACCCCCCTGATCCTGGATAGGACAATCATCAACGGCAGCAGCAGGAAGATCACGAACAGGCTCCCGATCTCGATTACCAGAACGATCGCATCTTCAGGTTTCAACTTCGCTCCCTACGGCCTTAGCAATTCCTGTGACGAGTTAGGGACCATTTGATGGTTGATGGGGTCAGGTCCTCTGGCGCTTTCTCGGATGATGCCCATGACCACGATCGTCGCGACTATCGTGATTCCAATCCCCAGCATGGTTGCTCGAGCCTGCCAATACTCCAGACCCCAGGAGAAGCTTCGGCGCGCCCGCAGGTACAGGATCAGGTTGACGATCGTCAAGACCATGAAACCGCCCAGGGAAATATACTTCCATGGCCTCATGGTCCCGAGGGGCAACTCCTTGGGAATGATGCCCAGTGCCACAAGCAGGACGAGCAGCCAGAGGGAGATCCTCATCCAGGATATGACGCTACTGTCCTGGTTACCTCGCCGAAGCCCGAGGAACATGTAGAGGTTGCCCAGCAGGAAGGTAATGCCCACCAGGCCGATCTGAACCAGGAACAACCAGGCGTTCTGCCCCAGCATCATCCTGTTCCAGGCGCTCGGGGAGGCAAACTCGATCTGTCTGGAATAGAACCACCCGATGATCGGCTGCACCAACATCACACTCAGCCCGATCAGTAGAACTGCGTCCCCGAGCCAATCGTGATACTCCTTGTTTGCCCGTTCGATCCTACCTGTGCCCCTGAAGAGGAGGAACCACCCGCCAACGTAGCCGGCCAGCAGCAGACCACCATAAGAGAGGTTGCCGAAGTGACGATGGATGATCTCGGTCGGATAGCTGGGGTTAAGCGCCGCTGCCAGCAGGTCATGTACGCCGCCGACCGGGGTGAGCTGGTACGAGCTTAGGACGACGATGAAGCTGATGAAGAGCATGGTCGCGATGGTGAAGGTCCACCCGATGGCGTTGTGCAGCCCCTTCCGCTGCCGAAGCCTCTCCCAGGTGATGTAGTACAGGTAGGCTGATACGGTCATGACGAACCAGAGCAGGGCGCCGATGATAATCTCAGGTACCAGGAAGAGAGAGCTCAAGAATCCCCAGAGGCGGGGGAAGAGGCCCCAGATAGCTACCAGTGAGAAGGCCGCCCACGTGGCTCCCCAGGCGAAAAGGTGCTCGATGGTAGAAGAGAGCTGATGGGCAAGCCGCTCCCAGCGCTCCCCACCCTCCCGCCGGCCCAGGATCTCGGCCACAGGGGCGATCATGGCGATACCTATGATGAAGGCAACGGCGGTGATGTGGATCAGAAAGACAATGCCCACCATCCACCGGTTGCCCAACAGGGGAACGCTCAGGGTGTACTCTGGTATCGTAGCGGTATGCCTCCTTCCGCGGGGTAGCAGATTCCGTCGCGCAGTTGCTTCGCTTGTTGGGCCTCTTAACACCTACCAGTATGGCCTCAACGCTCCCCTCAATGAGTCTTCTTAGCACCAAGAGTTGTTTTTCTCACACTAGTCACAAATAGAGGCCCGTTTCTTGCAGCCTCTACCCTGTGGATCATGACGGCGGGTATCTCAAACCCGACACGGAGGGTATGAGTGGAGATGGGACGACCGACGTGGAAAAACGCGACGGCACTTCTCCTGGCGGCCGTCGCGACGGCCCTTATTCTGGCAACGTCTTGTGCGGCATCAACGCCCGTAGGACCCACCGCTGCTACCAGCGTTCCTCCGCCTCGCGCAACCGTGCCACCACTACCCCCCGGTGCGGCGACCCCGACCGCGGCCGTCGGAAGCCCTGCGCCTCTTCACGCTGTTCCTCCACTTCCGACCGCGCTCCCAGCGAGGCCCGTGGAGGAGCCGTCGGCAGTGAGTGGACTACTGACGTACATGATTACGTTCGGGCGAGAACTTCAGTTTCTTTCCAGGGATGCACCAACAACCTCCGACCTGGTGAGCAGGGCCCAGCAGTTGAGCGTGGTGACGGTCTGGGTGAACCAGGAGATTGGAAATATGTCACCACTCGAGCGAGAGCAAGCCCTGAGGGACCTGACCTATCTCCTGGATACGATGTCTAGAGCGGTCGAGACCCAGCTTGGAGAGGTAGGCGGGGCTGGTCCCACGTCACCTAAGGGAACACCGCAGCCGATGTCTGGAACGCTCCTGACGACCCTGCCAGGAGCTCTGCCACCGGGCCCGCCTTCGGCGCTGCCCCCTGTGAGTCAGCAGCTGGGAGAACAGATCAGACTAGTAGGACAGCAGGCGGCAGCGGCGAGTAAGGGGCATCCGGCCGGATCCGAAATCGTGAACCTGCTGCGGTCGCTGGAATCTTCAGAGACGACGCTCTATCAACAGGCCAGTTTGCTCTCCTCACAAGACCTGGTGACCCTCACCGCCGAGGTCGCGGCAGCCATGCAGCAGGTGTCGAATGCGGTGCGAGCATACGCCTCTGCACCGTAACCTGCTACGGCATGGTTGACGGTTTGGGTTACAGAGTCCGGAAGGGCGAGGACGACTGGGAGGGCGAGCCGCCACGTCGCGCAGGACCATTACAGCCACTCTGGGCTGCCGTCCCGAGGGGGAGGGTTGCTGAACCAAGACGGGGCGGCTCAGCAGGAGCTTCGGCCTCTCCGGCTGATACACCATCCACCTTCCCTCCTTAACTTTGCCGCAGCTGCTCCCACATGGCACGTCATCTGCCTTATTGCGAGCCCCGGGTCGGAGATGCATGAAGTCTCCCAGCAAAGCTGGGGCTGTTGCCCCGAAGGTCGAACAGCTGTGAAGCGAGGAAGTGCAGATGGCGCTACCGCGGAAGGACACCCCAGAGGACGACACCTCCGAAACCAGACTCTCGGCGCCTCTTGGAGCGCGCGAAACGGAGATCGCCGCCGAGCCACACATAGCGAGACGAATCCTGAAGGTCCTCGGCCCAGGTCTGATCACAGGCGCTTCCGACGACGATCCCTCGGGCATCGGCACTTACTCCGCGGCTGGGGCGGGCTTTGGCTTTGCCACGCTCTGGGTGATGGCCGTTACCTTCCCGTTGATGACAGCGGTTCAGTTCATATGCGCAAAGGTGGGGTTGGCCAGCGGCATGGGACTCGCCGCTGTCCTGCGCCGGTACTATCCACCCTACATCCTCTATCCGGCGCTTGCTGGTCTGATGATCGCCAACACCATCAACGCGGGGACGGACATCGGAGCTATTGCCGCTGGCCTCAACCTTCTGTTGCCCATCCCCATACCGGCACTCATCCTACCTGTCACGCTCATAATCATCGCCTTTATGGTCTGGGGCTCCTATCGACTGATCGCGAGTGTCTTCAAGTGGCTGACACTTGCGCTCTTCACTTACGTAGGAGCAGCCTTTTTCGCTCACCCCGATGCCGGCGCAGTGTTGAGGGGCACATTCATCCCGAGCATCAGCTTGAACGCCAACTTCCTGGCGACCCTGGTGGCGATCCTCGGCACCACGATCTCGCCCTACCTCTTCTTCTGGCAAGCGAGTCAGGAGGTGGAGGAGAAGGTGAGCATAGGCAGAACCAAGTTGTGGCAACGCCGGGGGACCACCGACGCCGAGTTGAAGTACGCGGCCTGGGACATCAACACCGGCATGTTCTTCTCGAATCTGGTGGCCTACTTCATAATCATGGCCACGGGGGCAACTCTTTTCGCCGCCGGCAAGACCGACATCAGCTCGGCTGCTGACGCCGCGCAGGCCCTTCGGCCGCTGGTGGGCGATGCGGCCACCATTCTCTTCGCAGTTGGGATCATCGGCTCCGGTTTTCTGGCGGTCCCGGTGCTGGTGGCGTCCTCCGCCTACGCCCTGTCGGAGGCGTTTCGTTGGAGGCACGGCCTCGATCAGAACCCCACCCGTGCCTGGCAGTTCTACGCGGTGATAATCGCGTCAATGCTCATCGGAATGGAAATCAACTTCCTGGGGATCAATCCTATCAAGGCCCTCTTCTGGACAGCGGTCATCAACGGCTTGCTCGCTCCGCCGTTTCTGGTGCTTATCATGCTGATCGCGAACAACCGCCGGGTCATGGGGGAGCGCACCAACGGCTTGGTTTCCAATATTCTCGGATGGCTTGCCACAGTCTCGATGTTCGCCGCCGCTATCGGCCTCTTCGCCACCTGGGGGTAGCGGTTCAGGTTTTCCCGATGCCGTATGTTGCGTACAGGGTGGCCATCATCTTGACACCAGTCAGATAGTGGTTGATCCCGATGTTCTCGTTCGGGGCATGAGTGTTAGCCGTAGAGAAGGGCGCCCCGAGCCCAATGATGAAGGTGGGCGTCCCGAGGATCTCGGGGAAAAGATACATCGGACCTGAACCCTCCAGCATTGGCCAGACCACAGGGTCCAAGCCGTAGGCCAGCTTGGCGGCGCGGATTGCCGCTTGAACAACCGGATTTTCCGGCGAGAGCTTATACGCCTCGGTCTGCCCTTTGATCTGGAACCCGACCTCTATCCCCCGTTTGGCGAAGAAGGCCTTGATCTTAGCCGTGGTACCTTCAGCCGTCATGGCATGGACCAGCCGGATGTCGATCTTGGCGGTTGCTCTTGCGGGGAGGATGGTCTTGGATCCGGGGCCCGAGTAACCGCCGTAGATGCCCTGGATGTTGAAGGTAGGCTTGTAGAGTAGCTCCGCCAGCAAGTCAGACGCCGAACCCTCCACCAGAAGGTGATCTAGCCCGTAGTCTCGCCTATACTCCTCCGGCGAGAATGGTATGCCTCGAATCAGTTCCAGTTCAAGGAGTGTAGGAGGCACCAACTCATCGTAGAACCCTGGGATGGCAACGGTCTTGCCGTTAGGTTTCACCTGGTGCAGCAAGTTTATGAGATCCCAGACGGGGTTGGGAATTATAGGGGCCTGGCTGGAGTGGACATCCCGCTGGGGGCCGCGCAACTCCAGTTCGCCCTTGATGATCCCCTTGTTACCAAGGAAGATGTGGGGCCGGCCAGACTCGTGGATCCCGCGGTCGCACAGGATGGTGGCGTCGGCACCGACCAACAGGTCCTTGTGGCTTCGTAGGAAGCCCTCTAGACTGGGGCTGCCGATCTCCTCCTCTCCCTCGAAGAAGAACTTGACGTTGATGGGCACCTGGCCGAAAGCCTGCTGCAGAGCCTCCACTGCCTTAATGGTGGCTACCAGGTTCCCTTTGTCGTCGGTGGCAGCCCGAGCATAGATGTTGTCCCCTACGCGGGTGGGCTGGAATGGTGGGGTTTTCCAGAGCTCAAGCGGCTCCGGCGGCTGGACGTCGTAATGGCCGTAGATGGCCAGGGTGGGCAGATCGTCGCCCGCGCGGAGTTCGCCGTAGACTATCGGATACCCCTCGGTAGTCAGAACCCTGCTTGCGATACCGGACTCCTGCATCAAAGCAGCGAGGACTCGAGCGCACTCCTCCATTCCGACGTTCTGGGCAGAGATGCTGGGCTGGGCCAACAGAGTACAGAGATCGTCGATCAGCCGCTCAGATTCCTGATCGACGAACTCGTAAACTCGTATTAAGTCAGCGCTGCTCATGGTTGCCTCCTTGCGAGCTGTCTGTTGACGTCCCATGTAGGATTGACAACAAGCAACTGAATACCAATGTCTAATTGAAAAGGTGGCATTCCACGAAGTGGTTTGAGGCGACCTCGACTCGCGCCGGGTCCGCCTCCCTGCAGATGGGCATTGCCTTGCGGCATCTCGTGTGGAAACGGCAGCCCAGGGGAAGATCAATGGGACTGGGTACCTCTCCCTCAATCTGGAGCAGCATCTTCCGGTGTTCCGGATCGGAGCTAGGGACGGCGGCCAGCAGCACCTGGGTGTAAGGGTGGAAGGGCTTGGTGATCACCTTCTCGGTAAGGCCGATCTCTACCATGCGCCCAAGGTACATTATGGCAGTTCGATCACACATGTACCGGATCAGGGAAAGGTCGTGAGAGATGTAGAGGCTTGCCAGCCCCAGGTCGTCGGTCAGCCTCCGAAGCAGATTCAAGACACTGGCCCGGATGGATACGTCTAGCATCGACACCGGTTCATCGGCCACGACGAACTTGGGCTTCAGCACAAGAGCCCGCGAGATGGCGAGCCTCTGACGTTGGCCGCCGCTCATCTCGTGGGGATAGCGATCGATGTAGTCCTCGGCAGGGCGTAGCCCAGACATTTCCAGGGCCGCCACGACTCGCTCAATCCGCTCTTCCTGGTCGCGAACGCCGTGGATGATCAGCGGTTCCTCCACCGTGTTTCCCACCGTGTAGCGAGGATTCAGCGATTCGTAAGGGTCCTGGAATACCATCTGGGCGTGGCGTCTGAACTGTTTGAGGTCGTTGCCCTTCAGGTGCCCGATGTTCTCTCCCTGGAACAGGATTTCCCCTTCAGAGGGCTCGTAGAGACGCACCATCACCTTGGCCGTGGTAGTCTTGCCGCAACCACTCTCGCCGGCCAATCCGACGGTCTCGCCCTCGGCAATATCGAAGCTTATGCCGTCGATGGCTTTCAGGCTCTTCGGCGGAGTCCGAGAAACCAGAGTGGAGAAGAATCCGCTTGTCAGGGGAAAGTACTTTTTCAGGTTGTTGACTCGGATTATGTTACTCATTCGCCCACTCTGTCCCAGTTCTCCTTCTTCGTTGCCTCCGCCCGCATCATCTCAATCACGTTCAGGCGGTGGCAGGCAGCGCCGTGGTTGGGCCCTACCTCCGCCATCGTCGGCTCCTGCTCCCTGCAGATGGGCAGGGCGAAGGGGCAGCGTGCGGCGAAGCGGCAGCCCGAGGGCGGGTTGACCAGCTTCGGCGGCGAGCCCGGGATAGAGATCAGCTCCTGCTTGGCTCCATGAATGCTGGGGAAGGCGTTCTTCAGCCCCAGGGTGTAAGGATGGAAAGGGTGCTTGAAGACATCGATCACGTGTCCGAGCTCCATCACTTTTCCAGCGTACATCACTACCACACGATCGCACATCTCTGCTACCACCGAGATGTCGTGAGTAATCAGGATCATGGAGGCACCGCGGCTCTCCAGTAGGCTCGAAATGCGGCGCAGGATCTGATCCTGAACTATTACGTCAAGGGCAGTGGTGGGCTCGTCGGCAATGATGAGTCCGGGGTTCAGAGCCAGGGACATCGCGATGATCGAGCGCTGCTTCATGCCGCCACTGAACTGGTGTGGGTAGTCGTTCAGCCGCTTTGGGTCGATGCCGACCAGCCGGAAAAGCTCCCGGGATCGCTCCAGTGCCTCGGACCGGCCGGTTGATTCGTGGGACTGGATGGCTTCTATGATCTGGTCCCCCACCCTGTACACCGGATCCAGGGAGTTCATGGCACTCTGTGAGATCATTGATATCTCTTTCCAGCGCACCGTCTGCATCTCTGCCTGGGTCAGCTTGACCAGGTCCCGGTCGTTGAACGTGATTTGCCCGCTCATGATCTGGCCGTTGGGTGGGAGCAGGTTGATAATGGATTTGGCCGCGGTCGTCTTGCCGCATCCGGACTCACCTACTAGCCCGAGGTTTTCGCCGGGCTGGATAGTGAACGACACATCGTCGACGGCGTGGGCATAGCCGGCCCTAGTCCTGAAGTAGGTTTTAAGGTTGCGAACTTCAAGCATCGGCTATCGTTCCCGTAGTCGCGGATTGATGATCTCCTCGTAGGCCCGGCTGATGAAGAAGCCTGAAAGCACCAGCAGGACAATGGCTAGTCCAGGGGCCATGACCCACCACCAGGCAGTTGTGACGGCTTGTGCCACGTAGGCGTTGAACAGGATCTTCCCCCAGCTCATCAAAAGGGGATCACCGTAGCCGAGGAAACTGATGCTGGCCTCCGTCAGGATAGCCCACCCCATGGACAGGGCGCCGTAGACGAAGGAGAGCGGTAGCACGTTCGGCGCGATGTGCAGATAAAGGACCCGCATGTTTCCCGCGCCGGAGACACGGGCGGCGTCGATGAAGGCCCGCTGCTTCAGAGTGAGCACCTGGGAACGAACCACCCGAGCCGTGGTTCGCCAGGTGATAAGGACGATGGCTAGGATGATGTTGGGGAGACCAGGTCCTAGCAGCGCTACCAGAATTACGGCGAAGGGGAGGAAGGGTACTCCATATACTATGTCGGTCAGCCTCATGAGCAGATCGTCTATCTTGCCGCCGTAGTAGCCAGACAATAGTCCCACGTTGGTGCCGATAAAGACCACCATGACGGCTGAGAGGATGCCGACGAGCAACGCCACCCGACTGCCGATGATTACCTGGCTGAGAATGTCCCTGCCCATCAGATCGGTACCGAACGGAAAGGCAATCGACGGTGGGTCCATCCTGGCCATCGTTCCGTCGGGTCGCATCAGTGTCTCCATAGGATCGTGCGGCGCCAGCCAGGGGGCAAAGATCGCCGTCAGCAGGAAGAAGCCCATGATAAGCATCCCGGCCAGGCCGAGGCGGTCCTTGCTCAGGATCAGGAGTTGGTGGGTTATGCCCTTGAGGGCTCGCTGGAGCGCCTCCCACCTGCTCCGGCGGAGCCGCCGTCGCTTGGCTACCGTGTCTGTCGCCAATCCGCTTGCGATTGGGGCCATACCCTTATCGACCATGCTAGTACTCTCGAATGCCTATGTTGTCAGCCGGCGATCATCACTTCTGACTTGCTTGCTCTGCAGGCTGTCAGCTACGCGATGGTTGCCTAGCTGTACGTAATCCGGGGATCCAGCCACCCGTACATCAGGTCGGTTAGGAAATTCATGGTGATAACGATGACGCCCAGGATAAAGAAACTCGCCTGGGCTACCGGATAGTCGTGACGCTGGACCGACAGCACCATCTCCCGACCCATACCCGGCCACCGGAAGATGATCTCGACCAGAACCTCTCCACCGACGGCGAAGCCGACCATCAGGGTGAGCACCGTCACGACCGGCAGCAAGGCGTTTCGCATGGCGTGCCTAAACATAACCCTTTGCTCCGAGAGCCCCTTGGCCCTAGCCATTTCCACGAAGTCTTCACCTACCACCTCAAGCATCGAATTGCGCATGATCAGAAGCGGAGTGGCGAGATAATATCCGGCGGCCACCAGCACCGGGAGCACCAGGTGCTGGAGGAAGTCCAGAGATAGGTACTTCTGCATGAAAGAGGTCAGGTCCTGACCGACCGTGTTCATGCCTCCTATGGGGAACCAGTGGAGCCAATAAGAGAAGATCATTAGTCCCATAAGGCCGGTCCAGAATTCGGGTGCCGAGCGGAAGAAAAGAGCAGTAATCAGTCCCGTGATCTCGAACTTGGAGCCTCGTTTCCAGGCGAGGACAGCGCCACCCAGAGTGCCAAGCACAAAGGCAACGACTACGGAGGTGCCCATCAGCATTACCGTAGCCACCAGTTTGTCGACGATGATGTCCCCCACTGGGACACGGTAGTAGAAGGAACGGCCGAACTCCCCGTGGACGATGTTGCCCATGTAGATCAGGTACTGTTGGTAAAGGGGTTTGTCCAAGCCGAACTGCTCTCGAACCGCTTGCTGCGCCTCTACCGGAAGGGCCGCATCGACGTACATCGAGGCCGGATCCCCTGGAAGCAGCCTGAACATCAGGAAGAGAATGGTGGTGAGCACCCAGAGAGTAATCACCATCTGGATCAGACGGCGGACGATGAAGGCTCGGAGACCTTGGGAGTTGCTCATGGTCTTGCTCCAGGATCGCCGTGATAGGGCCCTCGGAACCTGCGGGGGCGTATGGCATGAGTAGACGCAGCGTAACGCTCGGGCACGATGAGCGATCGCATGGACGGGTGGGAATGTAGTCCATTCGGTCCGTAGGAGCCCACCCCAACTTAAGGGGTCTGGTGACCGCTCATCGCGCCTATCCAGCAGCTAGGTGTTGGTCTTGCCGGCGGGAAGGTATACCCGACCGTCGGCGCCCCACTCGTATCCTGCGTCGGCCAGGGTCTTCCGAGCCGAGTCCATGTTGAATTCGACTTTCTCCACGTTCGGGTTGTGCCAGGCCTCATTAGCGGGGGCGATGAAGCTGTGGGTGACCTCACCATGGCCCTCGAGCAATCGGTCGATGATCAACTGTTTGGGAATGGCGAGAGCCAGCGCCTTGCGAATGGCCAAGTCCTCGAAGGGCTTGCGACGCATGTTGTAGTTGATGTGGTAGTAACCGTGATCTCTCACCTCTGCCACTTTCACGTGAGGCGCCGATTGCTGCAGGTCGCGCATCTGTAGCGGCTGGATCCACCAGCCGCCGTAGTCGGCCTCGCCGGTTTGGACCCCAGCCACCATCCCCTGAACATTTGCGTAGGGGATCTTGATGATGCCGTCGATGGCGGGCTTCATGAAATGATTGTCGTTGCGGACCAGCTTCATCTCCTCGTTGCGCCGCCAGTAGTCCATCTTGAACATCCCACTACCTATGGCCTGGGTATTGGGGTAGTCCTGGGCCTTGGTCAGGCCGGCCTTTTCAGGGATGCCCTCCCAGATGTGCTTCGGGATGATGAACACCCGCCCAAGGCAGTTAGCGATGAATGGCGCGTAGGGCTGTTTCAGTTCGAAGCGCAGGGTGCGGTCGTTAGCGACTGTAATCTGTTTGATCGGCTCGACGATCCCCATGAAGTAGCCGGATTTCACCTTGGCCGGGTACTCGAAGGAGAACTTTACGTCGTCGGCCGTGACCGGTTGGCCGTCGTGGAACTTCATTCCCGAGCGAATTGTCACTTCTATGTGGGTGTTGTCGACGGTCTTGAGATCTTCGGCCGCCCACTTCTGAGGTATGCCCTTGGAGTCGATCTGCATCAACCGGTCATAGACCAGTCGCAAGGTCTGAAAATCGTGGTTGGCAACGGCAGCCATGAGGTTGAGCGTCGTGACGTCGCTTGGATAGCCCCACTTCAGGGTCTTTCGATCGGTCTTGGGCTTGACGCTGACGAAGTTCCAAATGGAGTTGAGCCCTTCACCCATCATCGGGGACCAGCCCTCCCAATCACGATCGTTGTAGGGCATCAGCTGGTTACGGGTGGCGATGGGGGTGTGAGGCTGATCCTTAGCGAAGATCTCCTGGCACTTGAAGACCGCCTGCTTGCGCTGCTCCAGGTCCATGGTGGTCCGCTGCGCTTCGGCGTACTGATCGTACTCCTTACTCTGATATCCGTCGTGGTTCTGCTGCCCTTTGCCTACCTGCGAGGAGTGAAGCACCATGTAGGCGAAGAAGTCGGGGTCGATCCGCTCTGCTTGCCCTGCCCAGTTGAGGGTGAAGGTGTCGTACTCGTGGTCTGTAATGCAGGTCTGCACGATGCGCGACCACTCCATGGGAGTGACCTTTATGTCGAAGCCAAGCTTCTTCCAATTGTCGGCGACCATCAGCCCAAACTCGTAGCGGACCGGGTCATAATCGGCGGTGGTGATGACCAACTCTAGTTGACGGACCTTCCGCTCCTCGGGCAGGTTCTTTGCAGGGGCTGGTGCCTGGCCCGCCGTCGCCTGAGGACCACCACTGGAGTTGCCGGGGCTGGTAGGGCCGCTGGAGCAACCTACCAGGAGACCACCGAAAGAGCTGGCGGCGCCGAGGGCTGCGCCGAGTTTGAGAAAATCCCGCCGGCTTAGAGGCCGGGCAGTGGCCTCCGCGGTCGGTTCTTCCTGGTTGCGAGGTGTACCGGAATCCCTAGTCATGCTTCTCCTCCCAAGCGAACTGCAACTGCTTCGGAAACAGATAGGCTGCGGTTGAGGGGCGACTATCGCTGACTACCGGGAAGGACACTGGCTGACTGCAGCAGGTTCAACTGGTGGAAGGCGCTGCAGGGCTATTTCTGCGTATCTGCTATGGTTGTACGCTGGCTCGGATCATAGAACCAGCTGAGCGAACTGTCAAGACGCTGTATGCCACCATGCTAATAAATTTTGGCTTGAGGTACACTTGATGAGTGGACATTCACGAGCCATGGCGTGCGGGCCTTTCTTTTCGCTTTCCATGTGCTCGTCGCCATCGCGATCCTCTGGACCAGGCACACCCCGGGCCTTCGGTGTAGACATCAGGAGCCCGGGATGTGACGTGCAGGCGTGTATGCGGTAGATCTAGCCTACGACTTGCTCATCTCCTGCATGATGGCTGCGCTGATCTTGATTCCTTCCAAGAAGCCCTCCAGCAGGATGCTCTCGTTAGGAGCGTGGTTGTTGGAGTCGTGGGGGCTTAGAGGCAACCAGACGCTGGGGAGTCCAAGAACGCCTGTGAAGAGGTAGTCGGGCCCGCTGCCTCCCATGCTAGGGCTGAGGATCGGCTCCTTTCCCGTAGCGAAGCGGACGGCTCTGACTACTGTCTGGACGTAGGGATGGTCCACAGGGGTTCGGGATGGATTGAGACCGCCAAGGAACTCCACCTCCAGGTCGCCGAAGCCGCTCTTCCTGAGGTGGGCCTGCAACCTCTCCAGGATCTCCGTCGGCGTCTGATCGGGGACCAGGCGGAAATCGATCTTGGCGGATGCTCGGGACGGAAGGACCGTCTTCTTCCCTTTTCCTTGATAGCCGGAGGTGATGCCGGCGACGTTGCAACTATTGCCAAAGACGAGGTTGCGGTAATAAGCCTCGTCTCCGCCGATGAACTCCGACACATCCAGAATGGCGCGCTGCTCCGCGGCGTCGTTGGGAATCCCCTCCACGGCCATCAGTTCGGCGGCGGTGGGTTTGCGAACGCTATCGTAGAACCCCGGAATTAGGACCCGGCCATCCGGGGCTCTGAGGGAGGCCAGGGCGTAGACCAGCTTCCAGGCCGCGCTGGGAACCACGGGAGCTCGCATGGAGTGGAGGTCCTTATTGGCGCCTCGCGCTCGAATCTCCACGTAGCACATCCCCTTCAATCCGCAGTTGATCTGTTGCCTGCCTGACTGGTGGCCTGGGCCATCTGCTGTAAGAGCAGCATCGGCTTTCAGCAGGTCGCGATGGGACTCGATGAACGGGACTAGGCTGGGGCTGCTGATCTCCTCTTCGCCCTCGAACAGGAACTTGAGATTTATGGGCACCCTACTCCGAGTCTGAACGAACGCCTGTGCCGCCTTGATATGAGCGAACAACTGCCCCTTGTTGTCTCCAGTGCCGCGGCCGTAGATGCGACCGTTAGCGATCGTTGGCTCGAATGGAGGGGTGTTCCATAGCTCCAGCGGCTCCGGTGGCTGC
This sequence comes from Chloroflexota bacterium, assembly GCA_021788565.1. The sequence goes on along the minus strand of JAJYKO010000015.1, from coordinate 4,415 downwards.
ACATCGTAATGGCCGTATACCAGGAGTGTCGGGGCTGGACTGACGGCTCGCAGCTCGCCGTACAAAATTGGAAAGCCGTTGGTCTGGTAAATCGTGGTCTCAATGCCGGCCTCCCGCATCATTCCGGCCAGCATCTGGGCGGTCTCAACTAAGCCCACATTCTGAGTGCTGATGCTGGGTTGGCGCAGCAGGGTGAACAACTCCTGGAGTGACTGATCGCGGTGGGTATCCACGTACTGAAACACGTCCTGCACAATGGGCCTCCTGCGCGAACGCCGAACACCAGTCACAAGAGCTGGCGTTCGGCCTCTCATTGGTGTCGAGTTCGGAGTATGTGGGCCGAATCGTAAGCCCAAAAGCCTGACCAGCGCAAGAGGGGAACCGGCCACCGCGAAGAGTTGTGGTGGACGGCATGGTTCAGATCGGCGGGTGGTGAGGGCGTCAGTCGGCTCATGGAGCGCCGCCCTTTTGACGGTAGCGAGCGCTCCACGCGAGCCAGCGTAGCGTGAAGGCCCCAATAGGGCGCCGTCAAGGCCCGCAGGGCGCTGGGTGACGGGCAGCTACGTCGGGTGCGACGCTGCGCTCGCTCGCGTTGCGAGCTCCGATGCTACAACTGTCACCGTCGTCTTGAACCATGCCTGGTGGGCATCCCGGTGGCATATTTCTTGCCTGCCACAACTTAGAGGATTTTCGGTCTCGTAGCCTTCACCTCAGACAACGCCTGACCAAGGCACGATTGGGAGACAAGTTCATGCATACCCCGCTGGCGAATCTCCTGGTGGCCGATCACGACACTATTGCGCGAAGACGCCTGCGCGACCACCTGGAGCAAGAGGGGTTCAACGTTCGCGAGGCCCCTGACGCAGCCACCGCACTATTGCAGATGCAACAGCAGCTCCCTCACATGGTGGTGTTGGACCTCGATCTACCGCCCATGAGCGGAATCGAGCTGTGCAGGCGAATAAAACGCTGCGGCGACATTCCTATCCTCGTGCTGACCGCTATCGATGACGTGGACACCAAGCTGGAGGTCCTGGACCTCTACGCCGAGGACTATCTGGTCAAGCCGACGAGTCACGCGGAGGTTGCCGTTCGCATAAGGTGCATCCTTCGCCGCACCTGGCTGTCAAGCACTCCTATGAGCACCAGTTACAGGGTGGATGATCATCTGAGTTTGGATTTCCTCCGCCGCGAGGCGAGGACACCCGAGGGCACCTTCCGGCTCACTCCCCTGGAGGCCCGGCTTCTGCAGATCCTGGTCAGGAACGCAGGACAGGTGCTGCCCACCGAACTTCTGCTGGAGCGAATCTGGGGAGATACTTACGTTCCGGCCAACAGCTTGTGGGAGTATGTTCGGCGCGTGCGCCACAAAATCGGCGACCAAGCCGCAAAGCCTCGCTACATTCAGAACGAGCCCGGACTCGGCTACCGGTTCTGCAGACCTGCCGCGGCAGACGTGGTCGGCTAGCGTGATGGTCGGGGCAGCTCTTTACCACGACGTGATGGTCGCGGTCGACAACTCCGAATGCTCGAACCACGCCGTCGAGCTCTCGGTGGAGTTGGCGCGCGCTATGGGAGCCATCGTCACGGGCAGCCACGTCTACGCGGCGCAACTCCACGACACCAGGTTCCGCCAGCTTGAGCCCGGCCTTCCCGAGCGGTATCAGCGTGAGGATGTCCTTCAGCGGCAGCGGGATATCCACGACGACCTGATCGGCCGGGGCCTCGGTGTCATCGCCGACTCCTACCTGCAGAGATTCGAGGAGAGGTGTTGCTCAGCGGGGGTTACCGCTCGGCGCAGGACCCGCGAGGGGCGCAACTACCTGGAGCTCATCAGGGAGGTTCGAGAGAACGGGTACGACCTGGTAGTGATAGGCGCCCATGGTCTGGGCAGGGTAGAGCGCTCCGCCCTCGGCAGTGTTTGCGAGCGGGTGGCCCGTATGGTGGAGCGCGACCTGTTGGTGGTGCGGGAGGGAAGGTCGCCGGCATCGGCCCCAATCCTCGTGGCGATGGATGGGAGTGCTCACTCGTTTGCTGCACTCTCTGCCACTCTCGAACTGGCGCGCCTCTTCAGGTCCAGGGTCTCGGCGGTCGCGGCTTACGATCCATTCTTCCACACAGCCGCCTTCCGGAGCATCGCTGGCGTGCTGACGGACGAGGCGGCAAAGTTATTTCGGTTTCAGGAGCAGGAGAAACTCCACGACGAGATTATCGATTCCGGCCTGGAGACCGTCTACCGCTCCCATCTCGTCAAGGCGCAGGAGATAGCGGCCAAACGAGACATCCCGCTGGAGATCGAGGTGCTAGAGGGAAAGCCCTTCGATGCCATCGCTTCGCATGTCGAGCGGCTGCGGCCGTCGTTGCTGGTGGTAGGGCGGATCGGGATCCACCACGCGGATGGCGTCACCCTGGGCAGCACCGCTGAGAACCTCCTGCGCGCCGCGAACTGCAACGTCCTGGTGGTGAGCCGTGTGGCGGACGACGGCGTCGACGCGGTTGAGGCAACGGACGAGCCGAAGGGGGCGCTTCCCCTGAGATGGAGTGCTGAGGCGGAGCAGCGCCTGCAGCGGGTCCCGCCCTTCGTGCGAGGCATGGTCCGCAAGCGGGTCGAGCAGCTGGCCCTCTCCCGGGGCGTCGCCGAGATCACCGCCGAGCTCTTCGACCAGGCCAGGCGGCATTGAGCCTGGCCGCCAGCACGACAATTGCAGTAGTATTTCGAGGGAATCGCGATATCTTCTTCATGCTCTTCGAGACATCACGATCGTGCTCAGCACGATCGAAACGTATCCAGAGTCATCCGCGGTGAGGAGGTCGACTGCGTTGTCGTCCGCGAAAATGGAAAAAGACGTGGAAACGAATAGAGAGCAATTGCTGCCAACTTTGATGCACAACTGGCAGGCCGAGATGCAGGGTGCCGCCACCTATCGCGAGCTTGCCGCCATGGAAAAGGACAAGCGCCGCCAGGCGCTCCTGATCAAGCTTGCCGAGGCGGAGGAGCGCCACGCCGCAAGGTGGTCCGACCGCATCAAAGAGCTCGGCGGCGCGAACCCGGCTAGCGCCGGCCTTCAGGTCGGGCCATTCAGGCAGATCACCCTTACCGCACAGGTGTCGGACCTCGACACAGCCCTGAGACGCGTGGAGTCGGTAGAGGATGCCCACGTTAAGGAGTACCAGTCCCAGGTCGAGAGGTTCGGGGATCCCGCCATAGGAGCGATCCTGGAGGAGTTGACCCGGGACGAGGCCGGCCATGCCCGAACCCTGCGCGCGATTACGGGCGACGTGCCCATCAGCGAGCCTCAGAGCAGGCTGGACTCGATGCTTCGGCGGGAGAAGTGGCATGGCAAGAGCGGCAGCTGGATTGGCGATGCGATCTATGGGATAAACGATGGCCTAACCGCGGTCTTCGGCATCGTGGCAGGTGTGGCGGGCTATTCCTCGGATAACAACTTCATCGTCGCCGCCGGGCTGTCGGGCGCCCTGGCGAGCGCGCTCTCCATGGGGGCCAGCGCCTACCTGGCCAACAAGGCAGAGCGAGAGGTGTTCGAGGCTGAGATCTCCAGGGAGCGCGGCGAGATCGAGCAGAACCCTGAGGAGGAGAGGGAGGAGCTGGAGCTGTTCTACCAGCTCAAGGGCTTCACGGAGGAGGAGTCCCGTGTGCTGGTCGAGCGAATGGCAAAAAGCCCTGACCAGTTCCTGCGCACCCTGGCTCAGGAGGAACTCGGCCTCTCCGAGGAACGGCTACCCAATCCCACCTTCTCCGCTGTAGTGGGAACGGTCTCCACTGCTTTGGGCGCCCTCGTGCCTGTGTTCCCGTTCTTCTTCCTCGTGGGGACCCTGGGAATCGCGGTGTCCGCGACCATCAGCATCATCGCTCACTTCGCGGTCGGGGCGTCGAAGAGCTTCGTAACACTGCGAACCTGGTGGAAGAGCGGCGCGGAGATGACGGCCGTTGCCCTGATCGTCGCGGTGATAGCCTATGGCCTGGGCCACGTCCTTGAGATAGCGTTGAAGTAGTGAACAGGGGACGGAGGACAGGGAACAGGAGACAGATGTCAGCCATCTGCTGTCAGCCGGCGGCTATCTTTCCGCGTACACCTCGCAGGCGCCGTGATCTATCACCATCTCCACTGTACCGTGCTGGTCGGTCCGGAACAGGCTGGTGTTGCGTAGAGCCTCCAGCGTGCCCGGATCGGGATGGCCGAAGCGGTTGTTCGCCGCGACGGAGAGCACGGCCACCCGCGGGGCAGCGGCCTGGAGGAAACGCTCGTCGAAAGCGTCCGCGGCCCCGTGGCGGGGTACCCGCACTGCGTCGAGCCTGCCTGTGAGGGAGCGCGCCATCTCCAGCTGAGCCTCAGGCGACAGGTCGCCCGGCAGAAGCACGCTAACTCCGCCGGACACCAGTTTCACGGCCAGCG
>JAJYKO010000758.1 GCA_021788565.1 Chloroflexota bacterium | reverse complement strand
CATGGCGGTGGCGACGGCGATGGCTCCGTACTGGGTCGGAGCCAGGGCAACGGTCCTTGAAGCGAAGTAGAGCGCCGCTTCCATGCCGGCAGCCAGCAGAACGAAAACGGCCAGGTATGGGTGCTTTGACAGCAGAGACCTCACGGTGGAAAGCTCCTCGGTCGAGGGTGTCGGTTGACAGGGCTGGCCTGGATGCTATAATTGTACCATCCTTCTCATACACGTGAGCCCCCGTGGCGGAATAGGTATACGCACCAGGTTGAGGGCCTGTGCTCGCAAGGGCGTGCTGGTTCGAGTCCAGTCGGGGGCACCGCGAGAGCTGAAATCTTCGCCGTATGGCGAAGGTTTTGCTTTTGGGGCGAATAGCTCAGCTGGTCAGAGCGTCCGGTTTACACCCGGAAGGTCACAGGTTCGAACCCTGTTTCGCCCACTCAAGTATCGTGGCTCTGGCTCAGAGCCGGTTCAATGTGGCCAGCCGCGGCCGAGTACCCTCCCCAGCCCCTAGCCCTTGGCCTGCGCCTTGAGGAGGCATGAGTCCAATTTCTCGGCGAGCACTCGAACGTGGGGCTCGGCCATCACGCTAAGGTGATCGCCTGGAATCGCATGAAATTCCAAACCTAGTTCCGTGAAGTCACGCCATCCGAGCCTTGGGTCACTCTTGAAGCGAGTAGTGAACACGGTGTCCTCGCTCGTCCATAACAGCGTGATCTGGCCCGAATAGATGGACGGCCCATAAAGATCGTACGCTATTCGAGTTATTCGATCCGCCGAACTGAGAGACGGTGGCAGAGGTCGAGCAGTCATATCTCTCAAGTCATAGGCCAGCTTGTGTGACTTTACCCCAAGCCTATTCCTAATGGTCTTGAGCCTTTGCAGTATGTAGGGTAATGCCTTCTCCATTCCTTGCGATCTCATCTGAGACAGATGATAGAGAATCCTGGTCGAGGTGGGCAGCAATTTGCCTCGAGTAGGGCAAGGTGTATCAATCAGAGCGAGAAGCCCTACTTCCTGGCCCTGATCCCAAAGTTGCCTGGCCACCTCAAAAGCCCACGTCCCTCCAGCAGAGTACCCGCCCAGGTAATAGGGGCCGCGCGTCTGAAGACCCCTGATCACACGAACGTAATCGCTGGCCATGTCCTCGATGCTGGGGACAGATGGTATCGCAGTCCCATGGGCCTGCAACCCGAAGACCGGTTGATCAGGGCTGAGGTAAGAGGCAAGAAGGCGGTAGTGCAAGACACCCCCTCCTATCCCGTGGATAAAGTAGAGCGGAGGCCTTGACCCTGAGGCCCGTATGGGTACCAGCGGCGATAAGCTCTCAGTGCCACACTCGTGACGGAGAACGTCGGCCAGGTTTTCAACAGTAGCCCCTTCCAGCAAGGCACTCGGGGGAATCTCCTTGCCAAACCTCTCCTCGATCGCAATCACAAGCTGAGTCGTCAGCAGGGAGTCGCCGCCCAGGTCGAAGAAATCGTCCTTCACGCCGATCGGATGGACCCGGAGCAGTTCCTCCCAAATCGCCACCAATTGCTCCTCGACCTCATCGCGCGGGGCCAGGGCTCCGCTGAGGGTTCGGATGGATTTGCTATCTGGCACCGGCAGAGATAGCCTATCTATCTTTCCCGTTGCAGTCAGTGGAAGGCCGTCCAACTGAACAAACGCTGCGGGGATCATGTAGCTGGGTAGCACAGCTTTCAGTGAACTGCGGATGCTGAGGGCATCTAGAGACTGATCCGAGACCGGGACGACGTATGCCACGAGTTGTTTCTCCCCGTTGACTCCGTCACGAGCAACCACCACGCACTCTCTGACCCCGTGGTGACGGAGCAGCGCCATTTCGATCTCCGCCGGCTCGATTCTGTGACCGCGCACTTTCACCTGGAGATCCTTGCGCCCCAGATGGAAAAGACAACCGTCCGGATTCAAATAGCCGATATCCCCAGTCTTGTAGAGTCGACCGTTGGGGTGCTCCGGGTCTGGGAGAAATGTCGCCTCATTCAGCTTCGGCTTGTGCCAGTAACCCGGACTGATATACGGGCTCCTGATGACAATTTCCCCAACGCAACCGACTCCGGCCTCCTGTCCGTCGTCATCAAGGATTGAGATTTCGATATCCTCGGTCTCGTAGCCGGCAGGCACAACGCTACCCTCGAGTTGAGTAGTCTGGTTCATAAAAAAGTGCCGCACCGCATTGATCTCGGTTGCCCCGTAAGCGTTGAAAAGAAGGGTATGGTCTGGGAATGCCCTCCTGTATAGCTCGACTTCGTGAAGGGATACCTGCTCTCCAGACAGCTTTACAGCCCGAAGGTGCGGGAATTGAGTCGCTTCAGGCAGGCTCAGTACGACGTGTCGAAAGAGAGTCGGAACCATGTGGGCGACGGTTATTTCGTTCTCGCGAAGCCAATTCGCGAGCCGAGTCAGGCCCTCCTCTCGCACGTCAAAGGGGAAAAGGGCTGCGCCGTTCAGCAAGGCCCCGAAGATATCCACCAGCCCTGCCGAATGGGTTATCGACAGTAGAAAGGCAAGTCGATCAGAGTGGAACACGTGAAGATCGTTCGTCAGCCGCATCGCGCAGTGCAGCACATTTTTGTGACTCTGCACAACACCCTTGGGATTGCCCGTCGATCCCGAGGTGTACAGGATGTAGGCGATAGCGTCAGGATGAATTGAAAGACCCAGGTTCTCACTTGGGACTGAACTCCCCATGTCACCAACGTTGAGCAATGTGGCGGCTGCCTCAGCCAGGTTGGCTGCCGAGCTCCAGTTCCGATCATCGGTCAGGACGATACGTGCCTCTGAGTCCTTCAGCATATAGCGATTGCGCGCCTCGGGCTGTGCCGGATCCAGCGGTACGAAGAACTTGCCCGATTTCAACACGCCAAGAATTGAGGCCAGAGCTGATGTGCCACCACCCAGAAAGAGAGCCACCGGTTCCTCGGCTTCGCCACTCGCCGCCAGGATCGACCTGGCTATGCGGTTTGCTAGGTGGTTGAGTTCTCCGTAGGTGAAGCTCTGCCATTTGGTCCCTACGGCCACCCGATCCGCGTGAGCGTCCACCTGCTTCTCGAAGCGATCTGGAATCGACTGATAGACCTCTGCCTTCTCGAAGCGAACAAATTGCTCGGTCGGTCGGACGCGGGTTGGCAGCGCTCCATCTGGAAGCCAATCCGGAAAGTCCCTTGTTGGAATCATAGAGTCCCTTGTCGAAACCATAGGGTATGCTCCTGAGACTGAAAGAGGCGTGCAGGAACCAAGTTGGAGAGTCTACATCAACTTAGCACAGTCTTGTACTGGTGGCAACCTGTGCCGACTTTTGATGGTGAGTACAACCGGAGACAAATGCGTCGTAGATTGGAAAAGTCGGGAACATGGATGAGGGCGCGCCGCCTCGTTGGCTTGACACCCCAGCGAGGCGTCCGCTAGAATCCCAGTGTTCCCGCGCCGAGGTAGCTCAGTTGGTAGAGCACGCGACTGAAAATCGCGGTGTCAACAGTTCGATTCTGTTCCTCGGCACCTTTCAGCGCGGAAGTGGCTCAGTGGTAGAGCATCACCTTGCCAAGGTGAGGGTCGCGAGTTCGAATCTCGTCTTCCGCTCCCAGCGAGCGATTAGAGATTAGCAAATACCAATTTGAGGTGATCGGTTGCGCCCGGCCTCGGCCATCTGCTAAGGGCTAGGTGCTAACTGCTCGGTCCGGCGACGTGGCCAAGTGGCAAGGCGGAGGTCTGCAAAACCTCTATCAGCGGTTCGAATCCGCTCGTCGCCTCCAAGACAGACACAAGATATGGGCTCTGATTACCCT
>JAJYKO010000757.1 GCA_021788565.1 Chloroflexota bacterium | reverse complement strand
GGAAGAACGTCAAGGACCCCGATGGGAACCAGGGTTGGATGGCCGCCGACTACCTCGTGCCCTGACTCCACCAATACATCGATTTCGACACCGTGGAATCGCGACGTAGGGGCGGCTCGCGAGCCGCCCCTACAACGTTCGTCCCGGGCTGCCCCCGCCAATGGCCATTAACGGGTTGATTCGGTAATTGGACCGTGCGGGCCGGCAGGGACGCCGGCCCCTACAACGTTCGTCCCGGGTTGCCCCCGCTAATGGCCATTAACGGGTTGATTCGGTAATGGGACGAGGCGGGCCGGCAGGGACGCCGGCCCCTACAAGGGGTGTAGGGGCGGCCGTCTCTGGCCGCCCGCATCCTAAGGAACTACCCAATCAACGAGTCAATGTTCATAAGCGTCGATTCCAGGACCTCAGGATCAGCGCGTCATAGGACTCGTGCTCTGACACAGGGAATTCGACACGTGGGGGCGGGGTGGTGTACCTGCCGGCCCCTACGGGTCGAATCCTCTGTGGTCCAGCACTAGCTCCACGTCCGCACTTAGCTACCAGGGGCGGGAGGCGCCGACGTAGCGCGAGGTCCAGAAGGGATCGGACATGGAGCGTATCTGCACCCCGACCTTCTCGCTCTCGGCGTTGATGAAACGGTCGCCCCCCAGGTAGATCCCGACGTGGGAGAGGCCTGGCATGTAGGTGTTCTGGAAGAAGACCAGGTCGCCCGGCTGGAGCTGATCGCGCGGGATCTTCTTGCCGGCGTTGAGCTGGCCCTGCAGGTCGTGATTGGGGATGCTCACGCCGGCCTGCCGATACACGTACCAGGTGAACCCGCTGCAGTCGAAGCCGTTGGGGGTGTCCCCTCCCCAGATATATCGGTACCCCAGGAACTTCTGGGCAATGCCCGCTATCTGCCCTCCCCGTGTGGACCCTGGCGGCAGAGGAGCAGGCGTCGGGGCGGGTCCCAGGGTCGGGGCTGGAGCCGCCTTCTGAGGCGCGGCCGTGGGTGCCGGTGCCCTGGTCGGCGTTGGCGGCACCGGTGTGGGCGCGGGCGGCCGCGGAGCCGGCACTGCCGTGGGCGCGGGTGTAGGCGAAGGCGCGGGGGTCGGTTGGGCAGCGGCGGCTTGCCGCGGCTGCGCGCTGCCTGGCAGGGAGAGCCGCTGCCCGACCTTCAGACGACCGGGGTCGGTCAAACCGTTGGCAGCCTGCAGATCCGCGACTTTCACCTTGAAGGCGGACGCGATGGAGTACAGAGTATCGCCGGCCTTGACCGTGTACCCCGACGAGCTCGGCGGCGCGACGGGAGAAGGGGCCCTCGTCGGGGTGGGCGCAGGCGGAGGAGGCGTCGCGGTCGGGGTGGCGGTGGGAGCCGGAGTGGCCGTTGCCGCGGGCGCGGCCTCGTTCACCGGTGCAGCCGAGGCAGCGGTCGCCGTCGAAGCGCGCGGGATCGTCAGCTCCTGTCCTGCTTGAAGGGTGTTCGGATCCGTCAGATCGTTAACGGACTGGATGGCGGAGGGCAGCACGCCGAAGCTGTCGGCGATGGAGCCCAGGTTGTCCCCCGCCTTGACCGTGTATTTCACGGCTCCGGCCAACTCGTCGCTGCTCGGGGGGCCTGGCGGCCCGGGCATGAACTCCGTCGTCCGCATCACGCCGCCCGGCACGATGATCTCGCGACCCTCCTCCAGGGGCTCGTCCATCCGCAGCTGGTTCGCCGCCAGGATCATCTGGACGTCCGCCACGTGGGCCTCCGCGATGCTGGCCACAGTGTCGCCCTTCACCACGCGATGCAGCACCCCCGAGACCGGAAGGATGGTCAGCAGCTGTCCGGCGCGAATCAGCTCGCCGTTGCCGAGGTGGTTGGCCCACAGGATCGTCTCCGGAGTGATCTGGAACTTCTGCGCTATCGCCACGAGGGTATCCCCCGGCAGAACCGTGTAGCTGATAGGTTTCAGGGCGTCCCTCACGGGCACGTCCGGACCGGCGACCGGCGTAGGGGCGCCCGCCGACTGGCTGGAGTAGCCGCCCAACAGCTCGGCCAGGCTGAGCGTGCCAGCGGTGGGCAGTTCCGTCGCCTGAGCCGCCGTGGGGGTGCCCGTCGCCGCGGGCGTTGCGCCGCCGGGGACCGCCGCCAACACCGCGGGGGGATCGCTTCCACCGACAGACGGCTGGGTCTCTGCCGCGGCAGGTGGAGAGGCGGGAACCGGTCCCACGCCGAACGAAGCGAGGAGCATCTCGGACGTGTCTGGAAAGCCGACTATCACCAGAACGGCGAAGACGGCCAGCGCAACACACAGTCGGGCCAGGCCGGCCAATCTTCTGGCCAGCCGGCCGGCGCGTCCCGAAGGACCGGCTATGATGCCGCTACTCGCGAGCGAGCTGGTGGAGGTAGGCGAGGACACTCCCCGAGGCCGTCCTGGTGGAAGATGATGGCGTAAGCATATACAACAACCAGGCTCAAGGGAAGGGGTCAAAAGTCCCTTATCGAGAGGGTCTCTGGGCCAGAATCGCTCCTGCCAGCACCAGGATGCCCCCGACTATCTGGATCGGGGAGAGGAGCTCACCCAGAAAGATGAGGGCAAAGACGCCGGCGGAGGCCGGCTCTATGGTGGCGGCGATGGCTGCGCGGCTTGCCTCCACATGCTTGACGGCTGAGACGTACAGAAGGCGGGAGAGCATGGTGGGTCCCACGGCCACCACGATGAGCAACAGCCAGGCCTCCAGCGGGTAGGGGCCCATGGAGGATCCCGGAACGGCCAGGAGGGGGATCAGGAAGATGGTGGCGAAGCCCATGCAGTAGAAGTTCACCGTCCACGGATCGTAGTGCTGTCGGGCGCGCTTGCCCATGATCCCGAAACTGGCGTAGGTGAGGGCCGAGCCGAGGCCGGTGGCTATCCCCAGGGGAGTGGCCGCGGGGGTGCCAGTCTCTATCCCCGAAACGAGGATGCATCCCGCGAAGGCCAGGAGCAAAGCGACTACTTTGGAGGAATTGAGGGGCTCGCCGAAGACGAAGCGCGCCATGATCGCGGAAAAGCCGGGGGCGGTGTACAGGAGGACCGCCGCGACCGCCACGCTGGTGATGCTGATGGTGTAGAGGTAAAGGGTGTGGAACGCCGAGGTGCTGACCAGCCCGTACACCGCGAGGAACAGCAGATCCTCCCGGCGCACCTTCAGGGACGAGCGGCTGGTGGTCAGCACGAGGGTGGCGAAAGCGATGAAGCCCATGGATGTGCGGTAGAAGGTGAGCGACCAGGGGTCGAGGCCCAGCGCGTAGAGCATCTTGGTCATGACGCCCAGGCTTCCCCACATGGTCGCGGCGAAGACGATCATCCCGTAGGCTTGAAGTGGCTTCAGCTCCGTCACCTCGCTCAGCCGGAATACCTCGCGATGACGCCGGGGACCTCAACAACGCCAGCAGGGGCGGACCGCCGTGTCCGCCCAGCCGCACGGGCCGGCAGGGCGTGACGCGAGCGAGCACAGCGTCACGCGGCCCCTACAGGAGCGTTGGGTGTTCCAAATGAAACGCGGGACCGGGATCACCCGGGGCCGAGCCGATGCGCTCGCTCGAGGGATGATACACCAGAACCCGCGTTCCGTTCGACAGCCAGCTCGTCGCCCGCGGACCAGGTCCGCGCGGTTGAAACCGCCGGCTCTCTCCCTGGCGAAGTCCGCCTTCGCGGACTATCGCCAACCCGCGAAGGCGGGTTTTGCCGGGCATGGAGCCGGCGAATTCATTCGCGCGGGGTGCCCCAACAGACCACCGGCGTTGAGACAACGCCGGCTCCAAGATGCTACAGCCCCAGTTGCGCGAGCTTCTGGGGGGT
>JAJYKO010000756.1 GCA_021788565.1 Chloroflexota bacterium | reverse complement strand
GCTGTCGGATTCTCGGACCAGTTTGCGGGTCATCTCGTCTGGGACGTAGGCGAATTCGGCGTTGGTGCATATGCCGAGGTGCGCCGAGCTCGCGCAGTCGAAGCCCGCTCCCTCGTACGTCGCGATAATTGCCTTGGTAACGCTCTCCAGGTACGGGACCGCGAGTGCGTAGTTCTTTACCCCGTATGCCTTGAACGACTCGATCTGGGCCAGCGTGGAAGTGGTGGCCGGTATTCCCGTCTCGCGGGTGATCGCCTCGCACAGCTCGTAGTCCGCCTCCAGGCCCCTCCAGGCGCCCGAGGTGCCGTTCCAGGCGATGGCGTCCATGCCGGCGTCGGCGAGGAGGGTAGCCGCCCGCAGCATCGGGTCGAGGTTGAAGTGAGCCAGGCTGTGCCCCTCGAGGGCAAGGAACGGAATGACTAGCAGTGACACCTGCCTTGATCACGATCTGGTACCAATATCGATGGTGTACCACGTTATCCATATCCTCCCCCAGGCCTCGGCCAAGCACGGACTCAGGGGCCGGTCAGCGGGGAAAAGATCGGCAGGCCCAACCCTCCGTGCCAACTCCTACTTCTCCAGCGGCTCCCGGTGTAGCAAACCGGTCGAGCGGTCTACGAGAGTTCTCCCTCGAGGAGATGAGGATCATCGCGAAGGCGGTATTCGAGAACCTGTTGGTGAGCCCTTCTGAACTGGGTGGACGCCCAGGTCAGGACCGCGCCTCTATGTGTCACCTGATCAAGAAGCTGCGGGAGGCTGGTCCACCAGAATCGTCTTAAAGACCAGCATCCACTGTGGCGAGCCCGTGGCTACCCGCAATAGTGCTTAACGGGCTCGGACGCGGCAGGTATCACGCCGGATGCACGGAAGCCCACGGGATGCAGATGGTCTAGGAGGGCAGGGCAGGCGGGAGCCCCTGAGAGCGCAGATGACTGCAGCGCGAGTACGAACGTGGGTTGGAGTCATGATAAGGTGAGGCTGCCGGCAAGTGAGCGCTTCTCCGCTGCGCCGACGTGACAACAGCGCGAGCAGCCCGCAAGAGCGAGGCGGGGCAGTGCCGCCTGCCAGTCGGCGTTGCCGTACCTGCAAGACGGTGCGGAGGCCGTCTGCTCCTTTAGTCGGGCACACGAGTTCTACGAGGGTGCGCGGAAGCATCAGCGAATGTACCTTCGATCAAGGGTGGAGATGGAGTTACAGCATTTTGGGGGCACCTTCAGCTTCCCTAAGATAATCGGCACGACTTGTGTCAATTATGTGGACTGCGGCTCCGCCCCACACCACCATAGTCGACATAACGTTTCAGTGGAGAGATTGACTCTGGGCAGGTGAAGTGGTATATCGATCAAGTCGCTGATCCGTCGGCTTAATCGCTGTTACCAGGGGTTACATCACTCCTCCGCAGTCTCAGTCTGGTACGTTAGCGTACCCGCATCAGGTGCGGAACGAGATAGGGGGGCTTCCCATGGTTGAAGCAGCGTTGAGCGACGAGGAAAGAACCCTCGTCGCGCAGGTGTCTCCTGAGAAGTTGATGGAGTCCACCCGTGCCATCGCCGGGTGGGTTCGGCTCTCAGGTACCCCCGAGGAAGCCGAGGCCTTCGATTGGATCCAGGCCCGGCTCGAGCAGTACGGCCTGCAGACCACCCGCTACTCCTTCCCCTCCCTCGTGTCGTGGCCGGAATCCGCGTCACTCGAGGTCACCGGCGCGGACGGCCGAGTCCACGTGATCCCCTGCGCGACCCACGGGTTCGCCGCCTCGACCCCAGATGAGGGCGTTGAGGGCGAGCTGGTCTACACGGGCAAGGGCAGCGAGGCTGAGATCAGGCAGTCAGGGGCGGCGGGCAAGATCGCCTTGATCGAGGGCATCGTCGCTCAGAACCATAACCTGGTGGCTGAGCGGGCGGGAGTGAGCGGTTCCGTGTGGATAGCGGGAGGGCGCCTCCATGAGAGGATCCTCTCCCCGGTCTGGGGCACGCCGACTCCTGAGACTGCCTCGTTACTCCCGAAGACCCCTTCCGTGTCGGTCCTAGGGCCCGAGGGCGCGCGCCTCAAAGAGATCCTGGCCACCGGGCCAGCTCGTGCACGCCTGCGAACCCGCGTTTTCCGCGGGTGGAAGGAGATCCCCGTCCTTACCGGGGACCTGCGTCCGGCCACTGACGGGCCGGAGTCGGACACATTCGTTATGCTGAGCGGCCACGTGGACTCCTGGTACTACGGCGCCATGGACAATGGCAGCGCCAACGCCGCCCAGCTCGAGGTGTCGAGGCTGCTGGCCGAGCGCGGGGGACAACTGCGCCGTGGGCTGCGGGTAGCCTTCTGGTCGGGCCACTCCCACGGCCGCTACTCCGGTTCGGCCTGGTACGCCGACAACTGCTGGCAGGAACTTCACGATCGCTGCGTCGCCCACGTCAACGTGGATTCCCTCGGCGCAAAGGGCGCAACGGTACTGTCCCAGGGCAACAGCATGGAGGAGTTGCGCGCCTTTGCGAGCGAGGCGATCGAGCAGGTAGCCGGCCAGCGGCTGGAGAAGCGGCGCTACGGCCGTTCTGGCGACCAGTCTTTCTGGGGCCATGGCTTTCCTGCCATGCTTATGTCGCTGTCGGAGCAGCCGCCCGAGGGGGCCGATCCCGCGCTGCTGGCCTTGCACCACCAGATCGGTGGTGGACAGAGTATCGGCGGAGGCCTCGGCTGGTGGTGGCACACCCCCGATGACACGCTGGACAAGATTGATCCGGACTTCCTCAAGCGGGATGCGCAGATCTATGCCTTAATTGTCTACCGGCTTTGCGCACGTCCGGTCTTGCCGTTCGACTACCGCGCCTCTGTGGCCGAGATGAAGGATGATCTGGCGGCAATATCCAGTAGGGCTGGCGACGCCTTCGATCTCTCGCCAGCGAGCCGGGAATTGGAGGCGCTGGGAGCCGCGGTGGAGAAGCTCTACAGCTACATGGCTCAGTCGGCGACGGGCGAGGAGGCTGTCGTCGCCAACCGATGCTTGATGAAGCTGGGCCGGGCTCTGATCCCTGTCAACTATTCCCGCATGGGTCCATTCGACCAGGACCTGGCGATTCCCACCAAGCCCTTCCCGGGCCTTCAGGCGGCGGCTGACCTGCCCTCGCTTGCGGTCGGGAGCGACGAATTCCACTTCCTTCGCACCCGATTGGTGAGGGAGCGGAACCGCGTACTCCACGGGCTGATTGAGGCTACTCGATCGGCGGAAGAGACCGTCGGAGTCTTTGAAAACTGGGGGAAGGGAGGATCACAGTGAAACCGATCAAACTGATTGCCACGGGCGACCTGGTGTTAGAGAGACGGCTGCACGAGACCCCCTCGGTGGAGCGGCCGGAGGTGCAGTCGGAACTCGCCCGTCTGCGCTCGGCTGATCTAGCTCTTGCTAACCTGGAGCAGCCCCTTTCGAGCCGAGGTGTCTCGATGGACAAGTGGGCAGCCCTACGGGGAATCCCGGCGATAGCCCAGGATCTGGCCGAGATGGGCGTCGGCGTCGTAACCATCGCCAATAACCACATGGCAGACTACGGGCCTGAAGCCCTGGCCGATACCTTGAGTCTGCTGGACGAGGCCGGAGTGCCGCACTGTGGCGCCGGCCTCTACCTCGCTCAGGCGATGGCTCCGGTTATCCTGGAGCGGGAGGGCTGGCGCATCGGCATCTTCGGGATTGCCTCCACCCTGCCTATTGGGTCCGCCGCAACGGAGGATCGGCCGGGCGTGGCGCCCGTGCGTGTTACCGCCAGTTTCGAGATCGACCCGCGCATCGCGGCGGAGCAGCCCGGAATGGTCCCGATCGCCCATACC
>JAJYKO010000755.1 GCA_021788565.1 Chloroflexota bacterium | reverse complement strand
CTCGTCGATCGAAGTGTACGGAACGTCGCAGAGGCCAATGTACTCGGCCCGCGGCCTGATCAGCCTGTTGTTCTTGTACTGCTCCAGGATGTGTGCTGTCCAGCCCACCATGCGGCTTACCGCAAAGAGTGGGGTGAAGAGGTCAGTTGGGATGCCGAGCATGTGGTAGACCGACGCGGAGTAGAGGTCGACGTTCGCGTATATCCCCTTCTCTCTCAGAATGAAATCTTCGATAGCTCTGGTCATCTCGTACCACTTGAGATCGCCAGTCTCCTCGCCGAGCGTTTGAGAGAGCTCCGCCAGCACACCGGCCCTGGGGTCTCGGGTTCGGTAGACCCTGTGACCAAAGCCTGGTACCTTGCCACCCTGCGCCAGGAGGGTCCGAATGTATCCCTCGACCTTAGAGACCTCCCCGATCCGCTGCAGCATCTCCATGACTCGCTCGTTGGCACGCCCATGTAGCGGTCCGGAGAGGGTGCCGACAGCGGCAGTCACCGAAGAGTAGAGGTCGGAGAGAGTTGCCGCCGCGACCCTGGCCGCGAAGGTGGATGCATTGAGCTCATGGTCGGCGTGGAGGATGAGGCACTGATCCAGCACGCGGGCTGCCTTCGGAGATGGAACCCTACCGCTGAGCATGTACAGGAAGTCGGCGGCCATGCCCAGGTCATGACGGGGCTCTATCAATTCCAGCTTCTGGCGAGCCCTGTGGTGGTAGGCGATTATCGTGGGCACCCGGGAAGTGAGAAGGATCGCACGGCTCAGGTCGACGTCGTGGTGATGGTCCGGCCCGCCCGAGTCGAACATCTCGAGGGCGGAGACCACGGTGCGCAATACCATCATCGGCTCAGACGCGTGAGGGAAATCCACGATCATTCGGACAATCCCGAAGGGGAGGTCCCTGCAGCACGAAAGCCTCTCATCGAGTACCGACAGCCCTATTCTCGTGGGCAGCCGGCCGTGCCACAGAAGGTAAGCCGTTTCCTCGAAGCTGGAGTCGGCTGCCAGATCAAGTACATCAAGGCCTCGATACGCCAGCCTGCCGGCGAACCCGTCGACCGAACTTATCGAGGAGACGCCAGCCACTACGTCCTCAAGACCAGCTTTACTCGTACCGTTGCTAATTTCCGCCGACATATGCCTACCCTCTGGAAGAACTGGGGAACCGGGTGAATAACCGCGGTGGAAGTCCGTTGAGATTGTCGGGCATCCTACACCGGGATGCTTGCGGAAGTAAACTGTTAAACACGCATAGTACTATGGGGGTTTTCCTGGGCACGATGCACAAATGGCCTCCGCAGCGAGAGTCCCAGCGTTTTGCGCGCAGGGCGGTGGAGTTGCGGGCAGGCACTGTTCTTGCATAACCTAATGTAGCGTGCTAATATTAGCATGCTGAGATAGGAGCTATGCAAGGGAACAATCGCCAGCCAACCATTGATGATCTGGACCGCTTTCCGACGGCGCGCATCACGCGGCTTGCTCGCCGTCTTCGCCTCGGCCTCGACCAACTGCTCGAACCCTTCGGGTTAACAGGCGTGCAGCTTGCCCTTCTCAGGCGCCTTGCCCAGGTGGATGGCCTCGTTCAGGCCGAGTTGGGCCGCCGCATGGCCATCGAGCCCGCGACCCTCACAGGGATAGTCCAGCGGCTGGAGCGCGACGGATGGGTACGGCGCGATTGCGATCCGGAGAACCGTCGCTTACAGAGGGTTTGGCTTTCCGATAAGGCGAGAGCCACGATGCCGGCTCTATTGCGCGTGCACGCGCGCCGGCGTCGTCACGTCTTCTCCGGGTTCAGCCCCGAGGATATGGCTAGGCTCGAAGAGCTGTTGGAGCGGCTGGAGGCCAACCTCCGCTGAGTACTTGGGCGGTAAGGGCGGGATGACTGGAACAGACGACCCAGAAGGGACTACCGGACAGAATATGGACGCAATCGGGTTTCGCCAGCGTACGGCCACGAATGTCAGGGATGTTGCACGCCGCACATTTCAGTCCCTGGAGATAAGGGACTTTCGCATTCTGTGGTGGGGTTTCATGGGATCGTGGGTAGCGATGCAGATGCAGCAGGTCGCTCGCGGCTACCTCGCCTATCAGCTTAGCGGCAACGCATTGGGACTCGGGATCGTGACCCTGGCTATGGGACTTCCGCGTATTGTCTTCTCTCCATATGGAGGAGTCCTGGCGGACCGATTTCCCAAACGCACGGTTCTACTCTGGACCCAGGCAGCGCTCAGCATTTTTGCCCTTGCACAAGCGCTCCTGCTTGCCACGAACCTGATGACCATTCAGTGGCTCGTGTTGTTCGGCTTCCTGCAGGGTCTGGCGTTTTCCTTCAATATGCCTGCCCGCCAGGCGTATCTGCCTGCAATTGTGGGGAAGGGAAGCGGACTCGCGAACGCGGTTGCCCTGAACAGCGCCGGTATGAACTTGACGCGAGTCGCTGGACCCTCCATCGCGGGGCTGCTGATCGCGCTCAGTGTGGTCGGCGTGACTGGCGTGTTCTTCATCGTGGCTGCCTGCTACGTATGGGTCTGGTGGTCGGTGTACAGGGTCGAGAACCCTGGCAACCCCCAGGGAAGCGCTCGTCGTGGTGCCGGAAGTAGTATGGCCGACGGCTTCAGATACGTGATGAGGCGGCCAGCGCTCCTGGCTCTCATGAGCCTGGGCTTCATTCCGCTGGCGATCGGAATGCCATACATAAACTTGATGCCCGTCGTGGCAATCGGTAATCTCGGCGTGGGAGCCTTTGGGCTGGGAGTGCTGCTCAGCGTCGCCGGCACAGGCTCGCTCGCCGGCACCTTGATGGTTGCCTATCTGTCCCAGTACCCGCACAAAGCGCGGCTTCAGCTCGGGCTCGGCATCGTCTTTGGACTTGCACTCCTGGCTTTCGCCCTGTCCATCTGGAGGGGCACGCTGTTGGAGGCGGTGCCATGGCTGTTCGTGGTGGGAGCCTCCGGCGACGCCTACATGGCTTTGAACAGTAGTCTGGTGATGCTGAACACCGAGACAGGGGTGTACGGAAGGGTGATGGGCGTCTATATGATGGCGCAGTCGATCCGGCCCCTCAGCGTGCTGCCGATCAGCGCAGTAGCGGATACGATTGGCACCCCCCTGACGTTTATGGGTGCGGGTGGCATAGTCGCTGTATTCGTCTTCGCGGTGGCCACGCTCTACCCCGGCTACAGGCGGATTGGCGAGGGAGGGAAACCTAGCGCCAGCCGTGGCAGGGAGCCGGAATCGGGCAGCTCGAGTATCTGAGGAAGACGAAGATCCGCCAGAGAGTGTCAAACGCCAATCGAGATTGATAACATGCCGCGATCCGTGGTATAGTAGCTGAGGAAAGTCGATAGCAGATCGGCGGCCGATCACCTTTAATCCGGTCCTGAGAGGCCGGGAAGGAGCTAGTGATGGCATGGCACTCAGCGAGTCCTCTTGCGCGGCGGGCGGCCGGCGCAGGGGGTCTTTTTTTGCCCTATTTTGCCCCATTCAGGAGGGGACCGTGGCCAGCAAGACGATCATGACCGCAGACGACATGCGTAGAGCGCTCACGAGGATCGCGCACGAGATCGTCGAGTGGAACGAGGGGACGGACAAGCTCGTGCTTGTGGGGCTCCGCACGCGTGGCGTTCCGCTCGCTCAGCGGCTCGCCAGCCGCATTCGTGAGTTCGAGGACAGGGACGTGCCGCTCGGTGAGCTTGACATAACCATGTACCGCGACGACGTCTTGACTCGCGGCCCGCTGCCGATGGGACCGACGGACATTCCCGTCGACATAACGGACATGCGCATCGTGCTGGTAGACGACGTCCTCTACACG
>JAJYKO010000014.1 GCA_021788565.1 Chloroflexota bacterium | reverse complement strand
TGTGAGAGAAGAAGAGTTCGCTGTGGCAGCGGGTACAGATGCCGGCCAGAGAAATCGACTCCTCCGGGACGCCCGCTCGCATCAGGGTTTCGCTGTTCGCCCTCCAAAGGTCGAACCGCACGTCGGTATCTGAATCCCTTTGCACTACTCCGGTGCCGGCGAAAACCTGATCTGCCAGTTTCGCCACCTCCGGGCCCACCTGGTAGCAGCAGGATCCTATGGACGGGCCGATGCCGGCCAGAATATCTGAAGGACGCGACCTGAAGTGCTCCACCATGAATGTGACGGTGGCACCGGGAGTCCCGAGGATCGTGCCTCTCCATCCAGCGTGCGCCAGTCCAACCACCTTTCGCACAGGATCCCAGAGGGTAATCGGGACGCAGTCAGCAAACTTGAGCATCAGGAGCACGCCCGGCTCATCTGTTACCAGCGCATCACAATCGGGCAAGTCGGACCCACCGGCCATCTCCCTGACCACCCGGACGACTTCACGCCCATGGACCTGGCGGGCGCTCACCACGGCCTGGGTTTCCCACCCCACAGCTCCCACCATTCTGGAGCGGTTAACCCGCACCCTCTCGGCATCGTCCTTCACGGCCAAGCTGACGTTCAGGCTCGAGTACGGGCCCTCGCTCACGCCACCGGTACGACCGAAGACAGCCTGGCTCAGTTCCGGCCAGGACTCCATGTGAGGGAAGGAGTAGTACGTGAGGCCATCAGCGTGTTTCGTGTTCATGCTCTACCACAAAGCAATTCTCGCACCCAGAGTGCCCGCGGGTATTATCAAAACGAAGGGGCGGTTCGCGAACCGCCCCTATCACCACTGCTCGTGTGGCGTCTAGCTCACAGCGCGCGCTGGCTCACTGCTGCGCCCGACGTTGCCCCTGCCGAGCCTCAACGTCGCCACTGGGGGCGACGCTACGTCGATCAGCCCATCACAGGTGCAGACAGTTCTCCACGAGATACTTTCCCCTACAGGCCCTGCCTTCGTCTCAGGAAGGCCGGCACGTCGTAGTCACCCTTGTCGTAAGTGCGCGAGATCGAGCCGTCTTGAGGACGAACGGGACGCACCTGGGCAGGATGAGTGGCCAGAATCTGCTCGAGGCTTGCGGACTGGGCGGTAACCTTGCCATCGAAACCGGTGGCGATCACCGTGATCCGGATCTCCCCTTCGAGGCTCTCGTCCACGACGGCGCCGAATATGATGTTGGCCTCCGTGTCGGCCGCGGCCGAGACTATCTCCGCTGCCTGATTGATCTCGTTCAGCGTGAGGTCAGTTCCGCCCGTGACGTTGAAGAGCACGCCCTTGGCGCCAGCCATGGAGACGTCCAGCAGCGGATTGGCTATCGCGGACTTGGCCGCGTCGGCCGCCCTGTTCTCTCCCTTTGCTTGCCCTATTGCCATCAGAGCCGAACCCGCGTTGGACATCACGGACTTGACGTCCGCGAAGTCGAGGTTAATCAGCCCTGGCTCGGTAATTAGCTCCGAGATCCCCTGAATGCCCTGGCGCAGCACGTCGTCCACCACCCTCAGTGCGGACTCGACGGGCACGTTTCTGTCGATCACCTGAAGGAGCCGATCGTTAGGAATGGTGATGAGGGTATCTACCTTCGACTTCAGCTCGCTAATACCCTCCTCGGCAACCTGCCGCCTCCTGGCCCCCTCGAAACTGAACGGCTTGGTGACTACGCCGACGGTGAGTGCTCCCGTTTCCCTCGCCACCTGGGCGAGGACAGGGGATGCGCCCGTGCCGGTACCGCCTCCCATGCCGGCCGTTATGAAGACCATGTCGGAGCCGTTCAGCATCTGGTATAGCTCCTCCACACTCTCCTCGGCAGCCTTAGCACCGATCGCGGGATTCCCGCCGGACCCGAGCCCTCTCGTAATCTTGTCGCCGATCCGCATCCGCCTGGCGCCAACCTCGGCCCTGGAGAGGGCCTGCTGGTCGGTGTTCACGGCGACGAACTCCACACCGCGGACCTGCGCCTGAATCATTCGGTTGACTGCGTTGCTGCCTCCGCCTCCAACCCCAACCACCATGATCCGAGGTACGCCTTCGCCTTCCAACTGTCGCCCCCTATCGAGCACTTGTTCACCTCAAAGCCCCCGGCTGCTCACCGGGGATGGATAATACCGCATCATGGCAAGAAAGCCTTGATCATTCCCTTCAGTCTGCCGCCCAGACTCCGATTGCGACGAGCAGGGCGGCTGCTCGCTAGATCGCCTGGCTGGGCAAGGATCCACTTCAACAACCCGACGCCGGCAGAATACATGGGACTCACCACTGAATCCACCGAACCATTCAGCCCTTCCGGCTGCCCGATGCGAACTGCAACTCCGAACTGCTCCTGCACCATCTCCCGAATGCCGCGCAGCTGAGCAGCCCCGCCGGTCAGCACGACTCCCGCGGGCAGGACACCGTTGAAGCTGCTCGCCGTCAACTCATCCTCGGCCATGCTCAGTAGCTCGGCGAGCCGCGCCTCCGCCACCTCTGCCATCAACCGCCTCGGAACTTCACGCGCCTCTCCGCCGGAAAAGGAGCCGGTATCAATCATCTCCTCCCCGGGGATGGATTCTGGAAGAGCGGAAGCATACCCTATCTTGAGTTCCTCCGCCGCGGCAAATGGCACCCCTAGCACCATAGCGAGGTCGTTGGTGACGTGGTTGCCCCCAAAGGGCACTGCACCGATGTGCTGGACGGCGTCGTCCTTGATCCAGGCCAGATCGGTTGTCCCCCCACCGATGTCGATCACCAGAACCCCCAGCTGTTTCTCGCTATCGGTGAGAGCGGCATGCGCCGAAGCCAATCCGGCGCTGACGAAACCGTCGACCTGAATACCGGCTCGCTCTACGCACCTTGCCAGGTTAAGGAGAGGAGCCGTGCCCGCGCTGACAGTCAACCCCTCGACCTCGAGGGTAGACGCGAGCATCCCCATGGGGTTAGTGATCCCATCCTCTCCGTCGACGACGTACCCTTTGGGCAGCACGTGCAGCACCGTGCGCCCCTCGGGCACATCCTCCGGCCGCGCAGCGGTCAGCACATCTGCGAGATCCTGCCTGGACAACGTGCGCTCCCGAGGAAAAGTGATTCGACCGTGAACCGGCTCGCAGTCAAGGTGGCCGCCCGAAACCGCCACGTAGGCACCGACGATTTTGTAGCCCGAGAAGGTCTCAGCCTTCTTCAGTGACGCGGCAATAGCACTGGCCGCGTCGTCCATGTCCACTACGATTCCTTTTCGAATTCCTTTTGACGGCGAAACCCCGACACCGACGACCTGAACTCGATCGCCTTTGACCTCTCCGATCATAGTGCAGACCTTGGTCGTTCCTATGTCGAGGCCTACTACTACCTGTGCAGCTGCCATTCTAACCCTGTCTAACCCTGGCCCGACTTCAGCCTTTGCCTCTCCCTGAGGCGAGCGACGAAGTGACGTCTCACGATGGCAAGATTGTTGAACATGCGCGCGCCGAACGCAACGATCGCGGCGAAGTAGAGCTCAACTCCGAGCCTGTCGCCCAGATAGGTCAGGGTCCCGGCCAGCAGCATGTTCGTGAACAGGCCGGCGACGAAGACGTCGTTCTCATAGCGGCCATCCAGCTCTGCACTGATCGCTCCCATGATCGAGTCCATCGCCGCCAGGATCGCCATTCCGGTATAGCGGGCATAATCGGCTGGCACCGAAATCGAGAACGACAGTCCTATCACAACGCCGGTCAACAGACCGAGCAGGGGAAGCCACATCGGAAGATCATCCCTCCGGGCTAGACTGGTGCTGGAACCCTGTCGTCTCGCCGGCTCCCGGCTGCCGACGAGGAGAGGAGTCCAGGGCTCGCTGATCAGTGAGCCGGGCTCGACTTGGCCGGGGCAGTGGGAGCGAGAACGTAAACTGGGTGGTCCTTGAATCGCAGATCTATCAGCTGGGCCTGGCTCTTCGACGACTCGAGAAACTTCGTGATCGCCGCAAGCGATGCCAGCTTTGAGTCCAGATCACTGGCATCGCCAAAGACAACTCTCTCACTGTCAGATAACGATATAGATATTCCGTCCGCGACGGAGTAGTCGAACCATTGAGGTTGGACACCGACGCGAGATGGAAGCGCTTGCTGTAGGGCCTCTACAGCAGCAAGAACACTGGGATCTATCCGGCCGCCAACCTCCAACGCAGGACCGGCCACTGCTCGCACAATCGCCACTGGACTGGTAGGCGGCTGCTGGCTGAAGACAACTCCTTCGCGATCTACTAGGAAGGCCCCCCCGGGAGCTTGCCACTCAACGACAGGAGAGCGCTCGCTAACGTTAACCGCCACTCGTCCCGTGAGCGATACTATCGCATGAGCCTGCTGCACCGCGATCAGCTTCGCGACCGATTGCTCCACCACCCCGGCCCGTACCAGAAGCGCGTTTCGCCCCATCACCCCCGCGGCATCCTGCACCTGACCTGGATCGAGGAACTTGGTACCGGACACAGGAATCTCTCGAACGGCGAAATAGGGAGACTCGACAGAATAGTATAGCAGCCAGGAGCTCAGAATCAATACGGCTGAATACACAAGCAGGGAAAAGGCCCTCCACAACCCACGCCGTGTGAACCTGCTCCGCCGCACTCTTCCCACGCCAGAGGCCGCTCGGTCGGTCCTCTTACGGGGATTTCGATGTTTTGCGACTGCTTGATCTCTCATGTTAGCTGTCAGCTTTCAGCTATCAGCTGTTAGCTTTGTTTTCTCCAGATTGGGGACTGAAGTCAGGGTCGTCCGTGTCGGATGGACCGCGGGGTTCCTCGGCAGCCTGCCTATCGCTGACAGTTGACGGGTGAGCGCCGACGCCCGACGGCTTCGCGAGGGCTGCGCGTTCGGACTCGGTCCACTCACCCAGCAATTCGATCTCGGGCTCCATCCACACCCCCCGGCGCTCCCAGACCGCGTCCTGGACCGCGCGCACCAGACTGTACAGGTCGCCGGCCGTAGCCCCGCCGATGTTCATGAAGAAGTTGCCGTGTTGCGAGGATACCTGCGCGCCACCCATTTTCAACCCCTTCAGGCCGGAGATTTCGACGAGCCTGCCCGCATGATCGCCTGGCGGGTTCTTGAACACGGAGCCCGCCGTCAGGCCCGTCGGCTGCCTCTGCTTGCGGGCATCGTCGAACCGCCTTGCCGTCTCCAGCAATGCCTCGCGCGAACCCCGTCGAAGGCATATGTCAACCGTGATCAGAGCCACGTCGCGCCGGCCGCCCTTGAAAGCGCTGTACCGGTAGGAATAGGCCATGTCTTCGAGAGACAGCCTCATCAAGGCACCAGCCGAGTTGACCGCGGTCGCGGCCCGAAACACCGCGGCAATGTCCGCCCCATGGGCACCGGCGTTGTTGACGGTGGCTCCTCCCACCGTGCCTGGCAGACCGATGGCCCATTCCAGGCCGCCCAGCCCCAGGTCAACGGCCTTCCTGGCCACTGCTATCAGCTTGCTGCCGGTCTGAATGCGAACCAGCACTTCCGGAGCGCCTCCAGGCGGAGTTCGCTCTTCGAGCAATTCCAATTCCGGCTTGTCGCTCTCCAACGAGAGGATGCACCCGCGAATCCCGGCGTCGGCCACCAGCACGTTGGTGCCGCCGCCCAGCAAGCGCCACGGCACCCCCGTTCCACCAATCAGTGGCACCAGTTGCTCCAAAGCACTGGAGCTCCGGACACGCACGAAGAGATCCGCGGGCCCTCCTACTCGGAAAGACGTGTGCCGCGACATCGGCTCATCCAGTCTGGCATCCGGGCCAATCTCAGCCTGCAGCTGTCTATAGATGTCCGATGGCACTGGTTTCATTGAGTGTCCCTAACAATACCCGTAGGGGCCGGCGACCCCTACACGAAATGATAGACGTCCTGAGGCTTGGTGGCTGATGACTGAAAGCTACTCGTACCTTTGCTTCAAACGCGCGAGCAGATCCCGCCCGATGCGGTTTACGTCCCCGGCCCCCATTGTGATCACCAGGTCACCGGCGGCGGACTCCCGCTCCAGCAGCCTCACCGCCTCCTCAAGCCCCGAGACGTACCGTGCATCGGGGTGCCGCACGAGCGCCACCAGGTCCAGGCTGCTCACCGTCTGCTCCTCCTGTTCTCGGCCGGCAGGGTGGTAGATCGGTAGCACCACCAGATGGTCCACGTCGCTGAATGCGGTGGCGAACTGCTCCAGCAGCTTCTCGGTGCGGTTCACGGTGTGGGGCTGGAATACGCACCATATCTCTCCTGGATGCCTCTCTCGTGCCGCTCGGAGCGTCGCCATGACCTCAGTGGGGTGATGTGCGTAGTCGTCCACGATCACAACCCCAGCCGCCTCCCCAATCAGCTCGAACCGCCGCCGCGTGCCGCGGAAGGCAGACAGGAAGTGGGCACCGGAGGCCGGCTCTATGCCGATGTGGCTGGCCGCGATGATCGCACCAAGGGCGTCCTGCGCGTAGTGCCGACCTGAGAGTTGGAGGTCGCACTCGTGGTGTGCTCCGTTCGGCGTCAGGAAGCTGAATGTCGTTCCGTAGGGTGAAACAGGGCCGCAACCCGCGATGCGCCAGTCGGCATCTGAAGCGAAGCCGTAGCTCTGCCTAGGAGCGGTAACATCCATTCGCCTCAGAACGGGGTCATCCGCGCTGGTCACCAGTAGTCCGTCTTCAGGCACCCGGGACGCGAACTCCTGAAACGCCTGGACGATTTCGTCGAGGTCGGCGTAGCAGTCAAGGTGATCCGCTTCGACGCTGGTAATCACCGCGACTTTCGGCCACAGTCGAAGGAAGGAGCGGTCGAACTCGTCGGCCTCCGCAACCAGATAGCGCCCTCCTCCAAGCAGGCCGTGACTCGGAAAATCTAGAGGCTCTCCGCCGATCAGGGCCGTCGGGTCGAGCCCCGCTCGGTGGAGGATGAATGCGAGCATTCCCGTGGTGGTGGTTTTTCCATGGGTGCCGGCCACGGCCAATCCGTAGCTCTCTCCCATGAGCCAGCCCAGCAGTTCGGCGCGCTTGACCACGGGGAGGCCGAGGTGTCCGGCTTCCACCACCTCCGGATTGTCGGCCCGGGCCGCGGAAGTCACGACCACCAGGTCCGCCCCGCGCACCGCGGCCGCCTCATGGCCGATATTAACCCGCACCCCCAGCGACGTTAGCCTTCCGGTGAGCGCGGACGCTCGGACGTCGGACCCGCTCACGTTGTACCCTCTAGCGATCAACAGATCGGCCAGCGCGCTCATACCTATTCCGCCGATTCCCACGAAGTGAACGTTGGAAAAAGCGGAGAGTGGTCCGGCACCGGGGGTTCCACCAGAGCTGGTCAAGGCCTAAGTCCTCCTGGAAGAGCGTCCGCGGCTGCTCGGCACGAAACTCGCGCCCGAAGCCGCCAGACGAGGCCTGGAGGGCTTCCGTCTCAGCATCTTCACGACTCCGCCGGACTTGTTGTCTGGTTCGTCTTTCGCTCGAACGGCTGGAGCCACCCCGACGAAGCGAGAGACACCAAGCAGTAATCCCACGGCCGCGAGCGTTACGACGAGGGATGAACCACCGTAGCTGATGAAAGGCAGAGTTATGCCGGTGTAAGGAATAGTGTTGGTAACCACCGCGACATTGATCAGGGCTTGAACCAGGATAACGCAGGTGATGCCGGTGGCAAGCAACCGGCCAAAAGCGTCCGGCGCTCGCAGGGCTATGGTAAAACCCCTCCATCCAAGCACGGCAAACAGCAGAATCACGAACACAGCACCGACCAGACCCAACTCCTCGCCAATGATGGCGAATATGGCATCAGTATGGGCGTTAGGAACGTAGAAGAACTTCTGCCTGCTCGCCCCGAGCCCCAGACCAGTCACTCCCCCTGAACCCAGGGCAATGAGGGTTTGGATCGTGTGGTAGCCGGTGCCCAGGGAGTCTTGCCACGGGTTCAGGTAGGCCGTCAGTCGATCCTGCCGGTAGCCCGACGCAACCACCAGAAACGCGAAGCCCACGACTCCGGCCATGCCAATCACAACGAAATGTATCAGGTTGGCGCCGGCAACGAAGAAGATGAGCGAAGCAGTGACCGCAACCACGACGGCGGTGCCCATGTCCGGCTCGGCCATAATAAGCACGGTCACGGACAGAAGGATCAGGGCAAACGGAATGAAGCCCCGCCCGACCTCTCTTACGCTGTGCCCTTTACGCGAAAGCCAGGCGGACATGTAGATGATGAGGGCCAGTTTGGTCAATTCGCTCGGCTGAAACTCCTGCCATCCCTTCATCCCTAGCCATCGGTGGGCGCCGTACTTGTCGGCAGACACGCCGGGAATCAGCACGGCGATCAAGCAGGCCACGGCGAAAACCATGATCGGCACGGAAAATCTCTCGAGCCAGTGATAGCCTGAGGCGGCCAGGACAACCATGACCGCGACTCCGATTCCCGCCAGGACCACCTGCCTGACTAAGTACTCCGATTGGGCAACCACAAAGCTGGCGCTGTAGACCATGTCAATGCCAAGCCCCAGCAAGATGAACGTTGTTGCCAACAGTATGATGTCCGGTGTCGGCTTGGGCTGTACTCGGGCACTCAATTGTCCGCCTCCCCTGGCGCAGAAGTGGAACCGGATAAGCGACGAACAGCCTGTCTGAACGCTTCGCCTCGCGCCTCGAAGTCCTTGAACATGTCGAAGCTGGTGCCCCCTGGTGCCAGCAGCACGACGTCCCCGCTTCGCGCTAGCGAACGCGCAGCGTGCACGGCCTCCTCCATGGATTCAGCGCGACTCATCCGCGGGATATCCCCGCCCGTCGTCTCTCCCACCGCCTGCTCGATCGCATCCGCGACCTCTCCCATCAGAACCAACCCCTTCACGCGGCGACGGATCTCCGCCGCCCACTCTTCCAGGGGAAGCTTCTTGTTGCGCCCGCCCACAATCAGCACGATCGGTTGATCGAAGGAGCGCAGGCTGGCGATGGCCCGCTCCGGCGCGGTGGCGATGGAGTCGTTGCAGTAGATGATTCCGTCCAGTTCGCCCACAATCTCCAGTCGGTGTGGGACACCGGAGAAGCCGGCTATTGCGTCGTGCATCGCTGGAACAGGTACGACGGCCGAAGAGGCTATCGCCGTCGCAGCCACGACGTTCGCCAGGTTGTGGCGCCCCCGAAGCCGGATCTCTGAAACGCTGCAAACGGTTTCGATCCTGGAGCCTCGGCGAAGCACCACGCTGCCATCCTGCAGGTGGCTCCCCTCAACGGACCGCTCGATACTGAACCAGAGGGGAGGATTCACGGTCTTCAAAGAGCTCCCGACAGCATCGTCGGCGTTGAGTATGGCCAGGTCGCCCGGGTCCTGATGGGAGAGGATGTTGGTCTTGGCTGCGATATAGGCCTCCATGCCGGCATGGCGGTCCAGATGGTTGGGCGTGATGTTGAGGACGGCGGCAACAGGGGGACTGTAGGGCAAGGTTTCCAGCTGGAAGCTGCTCATCTCCAGTATCACCCAGTGGTCTGGACCTATCTCAGCCACCCTCTCGATCAAAGGCGCGCCGATGTTCCCCCCAACGTGAACGGTCATTCCCGCCCTTCGAAGCATCTCACCGGTCAACGCCGTAGTCGTGGTCTTTCCACTGCTGCCGGTGATCCCCACTATCCGCCCCTGACACAGCTCAAAGAAGAGCTGTGTCTCGCTGCTCACGGGCACGCCGGCAGCTCGAGCCTGCACGATCGCGTCTACCTGCTGTGGGACCCCTGGGCTCACGAAGATGACGTCCGACCCCAGGAACAGCTCCGTGGGATGGCCGCCAAACACTCCGTCCACCCCCAGCTGTTCCAGCAGATCCAGCGTGGCTCGGGGGGTGGAAGCCTCCGCTCCCGTGTCGTTCGCCGTCACGCGCGCTCCCGCGCCGTACAAGAACCGCACTAGAGACGCGCCCTCCCTGGCGAGCCCGACGACAGTAACCCGCTTGCCCGAGAAGCGCTCCCGGGCGACTTCGAGAGGTGCGTTCCTGACCACAGCGATCCTCCGTCTAGACCAGGGCCAGCGCGATGCCCACCATTCCGGAGAGCATCGAAATCAGCCAGAATCTCTGCGTGATCTGAGTCTCAGACCACCCCAGCAGCTCGAAATGGTGATGGAGAGGTGACATTTTGAACAGCCTGCGGCCATGAGTCAGCTTGAAGTAGGCCACCTGGGCCATGACTGAGAGCGTCTCAGCCACGAAGATCGCGCCGATGATCGGCAGCAACAGGACATGGCCGGTCATCAGCGCGACGACGGCAAGGGTTCCTCCCAGGGTCAGGGAGCCCAGGTCACCCATTATGACTTGAGCGGGATGGGCATTGTACCAGAGAAAGGCGAGGATAGCGCCCACAACTGTGAAGCAGAAGGTCACCAGATAGGCCTGGTGCTGCAGATAGGCGATGATCCCATAGCAGGCAAAGGCGATCGCCGCGGTCCCGCCCGCCAGCCCGTCCAGCCCGTCGGTCAGATTAACGGCATGGGCACTGCCTGCCACGGCTATCGCGGCGATCAGCACAAACAGGACCCCCACCTTGAAGTCGCCCAAACGCGGGAAATAGAGGGCATCCAGACCCAGCAGACGGTACAGTATCCACCCGGCCGCGAGTCCGATGACGCCCAGCAGGGCGAACTTCGTCTTCGCGGAGAGCCCGTGGCTGTCGCCTCCCACCAGGTTGAGCATGTCGTCCACGCCACCCACGGCGGCGCAGCTTACCAGCACCCCCAGAGGAAGTAGAATCGAGTACCTGCCCAGCAGGTTGGCCACCACCGTGACCAGCACCACGGGAATGATGATCAGCAGCCCGCCCATGGTGGGAGTACCGCTTTTGACTATATGAGAACTGGGGCCCTCTACTCGAATCTGCTTGCCGATTCGCTTCTGTCGGAGAAGCTGAATCAACGGGCCGCCCCAGATTACTGTCATCAAGAAGGTGATGGTGCCAACGGTCAGGGCGTAGGACATCTTATCCCCTCGACTATCTCCTCCATTCGCATTCCTCTGGACCCCTTTACCAGCACACAATCCCCGGGCTGCAAGAGCTCCTTCAGCGTCCGGATCGCCGCCTCCGAGCTGTCCGCGAAGAAGACGGCACTCGGTTCCTTCCCGCTGGCCAGCGCCTCCTGGCCGATAATCGCGCCCAGCTGCCCCACCGCGACCAGAATCGAGGTAACGTCAGCCGCGCGCCGGCCCACCAGGCGGTGCCCCTCATCAGTGTACGGCCCAAGCTCCAGCATGTCACCCAACACTGCCACCTTGCGCCCCTCCAGGTCCGCCAGCAAGTTCAGCGCAGCCAGTGTCGAGGCGGGACTCGCATTATAGGTATCGTCGATTATGGTGGAACCGTTGACACCGGCAGCCACGATCAAGCGAAGCGCCGGTGAGACTTCGTGAAGTGCCTCCGCGACCTCGTCCAACGACATGCCAAGCCCGAAACCGACGGCGGACGCGGCAAGCGCTGCGTGGACGCTGTGCAACCCCAGGAGCAGCATTCGGACGTGAAGCTGTGCCCTGTCGTGGTGTAGGTCCAACTCAATTCCCTGCAGCCCACGGCCCTGCACGTTATCGGCCCAGCAGTCGGCTCTTGGATCCAACCCGTAGTAGACCACACCTGCCCGCGTTCTCGACGACATGGCCCTGACTCGCTCGTCGTCGAAGTTTAGGACGGCGAGGCCCTCCGCGGTCAACCCCTCCACCAATTCAGCCTTAGCATCGGCGATCCTCTCGATGCTGCCAAGTCGCTCCAGGTGGTTGGGTCCTACGTTCGTGACGACACCGACGTCGGGCCTGGCGAGGCGGGCGAGGGTCCGTATCTCTCCCACATCGTACATGCCCATCTCGAGTACCAGCACTTCGTGGCGAGGCGTGGCCTTCAACAGAGTCAGCGGCATGCCAATCTCGGTGTTCAGGTTTCCTTCGCTTTTCAGCACCCGAAAACGGCGCTCCAGAGTTCCCGCGATCACCTCTTTGGTTGTGGTCTTGCCGACGCTGCCGGTTACTCCCACCACCTTTAGATTCAGCTTTTGACGCCAGTAGCCTGCGAGTCGAAGCAGCGCGGATAGGGTATCGTCGACCACGACCATCGGAAGCCGCCCGGTGTCGGTCTGGCCTGAAGGATCAACAGGTACCCTCTCTACCAGGGCGGCCTTTGCTCCCTTCACGAAGGCATCCAGGACGAACTCGTGTCCGTCGTGCTTCTGTCCCTTCAGTGCGACGAACAGGGCCCCCGGGGTCACCTGACGCGAGTCGACCACCACCGAGGACACAGTACGCCCGTCCGGCGGGCTCCCCACCAGGCTGCCGCCCACGGCGCTCGCGATTTCCTGCACTGTTAGCATAGCGTCTGTCTTCCCTTCTGATCCAGGCGGCAAGTCTCCATCTCCAAACTAGCGAGTGCGGGTCGGCGAGGGACTAGGCGCAGTTCCTGTCGGAGTAGCCGAGCGGGCGGGTGCAACACTCGGAGATATCGTCGTTATCGTCGGATGGACGGTTGTGACCGTCGGATGCACAGTCACAGCGTTCCGAGGGGTATTCGTAGCCGCGGGCTTCGTAGGAACTGCCCGGGGGCTTGTCGTGGGCACCGGCGTTGCGACAGGCCTTGCCGGCGCGACCGGCACTGAGCGCGCAGCCGACGCGCCTGGTGTCGCGGGTGAGGCCGTTGCATCCGGAACCGGCGACGTGGGCCGCACAGGAGCATCCGTCGGTCTGGGCCCCACCGGTTCGCTAGGTGGTATTTCCATGTAGCTAAACAGCTGCTGAGCCATGATCTTCCACATGGGGGTCGCGGTTGTCCCACCATAAAGTGCCGGGGGATCATCCAATCTTATCAGCATCACGAACTTGGGATCGTACGCTGGCGCGAAGCCGATCTGTGAGGCGTATGTCTTGCTAAGGTTGTACCCTGTCGATATCGGAGTATCAGCAGTTCCACTCTTGCCCGCAATCTTGTAGCCGGGCACCACGGACAGTCTGAGGGAGTTATCTTCGACCACGTGGATCATCATGCCGGTCAGGGTCTTCGCCGTCTCGGGGGATATCACGCGCCTCACCATGACGGGCGGCACCTCCCTCATCGTATTGCCGTCGCGGAAAGCCTTCACGATCATCGGCTTTGGGAGAACGCCGCCGTTTGCTATAGCGGCGACGGCAGTGATCATCTGAAGCGGCGTCACGGCGATGCCCTGGCCGTAAGCGTTCGTGGCCAGATCGATCCGGGACCACGCTGGGTTTGCCGGTGTCCTTACGTCACCGGGAACTTCTCCCGGCAGATCTACACCGGTGAGGGACCCGAAGCCAAAATCGTGGATGTACTTATAGAATCGATCAGGGCCCAGGAGACCGGACACGTACTGAGCCCCAACGTTGGCCGAGTTGATCAGCACCTGCGTCATGGTTTCGCGTCCGGGGCCACTGAAATTCCAGTTGTGGATAGTCACACCATCGACCACTACCGAGCCGTGATCGATGATGGCCGTGTCGGGAGTGATCACCTTCTCCTGCAGACCGCCCGCCATCGTCACCAGCTTCATGACGGATCCGGGCTCGTAGGTATCAGTAACTATCGTGGTCTTATATAGATCCGCGCGCGATGGATCGTAGATCGGATCGGCGGTGAGATCGTAAGTCGGCTGAGTGGCCGCGGCGAGGATACCGCCGGTTTTGGGATCCATGACGATGATGAGCCCGCCCTTCGCCTTGTACTTCTTGATACCGGCGGCGAGCTCCTGCTCAGCCATTCTTTGAATGTTGCGGTCGATGGTCAGAATGACGTCGGAGCCGTTCTTCGGCGGCACCTCTACCGTTCGGCCAATGGCTATCACGTCCCCGCTTGTGTCCCTCTCGGCGTCCAGGACACCGGGCACACCCTTCAAGTCCTTGTCCAGGGAGAGCTCCAGTCCAGCCAGTCCTTGAAAGTCCTTGCCGACGAAACCGAGTATCTGCGGTGCGATGTTACCTTCTGGGTAACCCCTGAACGGCTCCTCCATGAGGATGGTCCCCGGCAGGCCTAAGCTGGCAATTTTCGTGCTAACGTCCGCCGGCAACTTCGACTTGAGGAGGACCACCGATTGGGAAGATCGCAGAGCCGACACGATCGAGTCGGCAGGCTCACCCAAAAGTGGCGCGAGCTTCGCCGCCGTGCCGTTGATGTCCTTGATCCTTTGAGGGTACGCGTAAAGGCTCTGGTACATCACGCTTATGGCGAGAGGATTACCGTTGCGGTCCAGGATGTTGCCCCTGCGAGGCACAATCTCCTTCTGGAAGTCGTGTTCGTTGTTGGCCAGGGCATGATATCGCTGGTAGTCGACCACCTGGTAGCTGTATACGCGGTAGAGCAGCCCTATCGCGCTTGCCGCGAAGGCGACGCAGAGCAGGGCCAACCGCCACTGCTGGTATCGTACTCCTGTTGCCATGGCTTTTCCTGCCAACTTATCCTCGTCTATGGTGCATTTGGTGGCGGCCTGGCGGCCGGTAGTGGACGCGGGCAGAGGCAGACGAACTGCCTGCCTCTGCCACTTCGCGCTACTATTTAGTGACTGGATGGCTGGAGGCGAGAAGCCAGCAGCGATGATAGAGAGGAGCGAATTGCGGCAAGCGGATTGCTATTCGATGATACCTTCTTCTCCGTCGCCAGCGCAGGCGAAACGCTCGGGCCGCTGGCGACAGAGCCGGACTGGCCGGTCACGGGAGCAGCTTTCAGAAAGATGGGATTGTTGGCTGGAACCATTCCAAGCCTCCCCGTCGCCTGGGCCTGGATCCCAGGGAGGGCCCTCGCCTTATCTAGCTGGAGGGTAAGCTGCTCGTTGCGCATTTCCCAGTTGCTCTCCTGCAACTGCAGATCCTGAATACTGTAGCCGGTGTTGGCCACTTCGCTGGTTTGAGCCAGGTAGAGAAGGCTGGCTATGCCGATGAGAATGCCGGCAAGCGGGATCCAAGCAGCGTAGCCCACGCGCGTGGATCTGTTTAAAGGTCGGCTGCCGGGACGAGGCAGGACAATAGTTCGGGAAGGAACTTCAGCAACGGCCATCTTACTAGCGCCTCCCTACCTAGTTTCTTCTCTCAGACAATCTTCTCGGCGACCCGCAGTTTCGCGCTGCGGGCCCTCGGGTTGAGCCTGGTTTCTTCAGATCCAGGCATGATCGGTTTGCGTTGAACTAGCCTCAACGTCGCCTGCTTGCCGCAAACGCAGACCGGCAAGCCCGGCGGGCAGATGCAGGTCGAGGCCTCGTACCGCATGAATTCCTTGACAATGCGATCCTCGAGAGAGTGGAAGGAGATCACTGCCAGCCGCCCTCCCGTAGATAGGATCCGCAGGGCTTGGGGCAGCGCCTCTCTCAAACTCTCCAACTCTTCGTTCACCGCGATTCGTAGCGCCTGGAAGGTCTTGGTTGCCGAGTGAATGCCCTCGCGACGTGGTCCGAGGACGCTCACCACCACGTCAGAAAGCTCCCTTGTAGTCTCGATCCGCCTGGTCTCCCGCCGCTTCACGATCGCCCGCGCCACCCTGGAAGCGTTCCGTTCGTTGCCATACTCGAAGAGCATTCTTTTCAACTCCGCTTCTTCGGCATCGTTGACTATGTCCGCCGCTGTCGTCGGCTGTCGCGGGTCAAACCGCATATCCAGCGGGGCATCCCGTTGGAAGGAGAACCCTCGAGATGATCGGTCCAACTGGATGGACGACATGCCAAGGTCGAATAACACGCCGTCCGCCGGAACGAAGCCTTCGCCCTCCGCAACGTCTGCTAGTTGGCGAAAGTTGGCATTGACCAACCTCACCTGCCCGCCGAAAACCGTCAGCCGTTCGCGTGCCACCGCCAGGTCATCAGGGTCAGCATCTAGGCCCAGAAGGTGAGCACCGGGGCCAGCCGCCTCGAGCAACGCCGCGGAATGACCGCCACCGCCGACAGTACAGTCGACGTAGACGGCTCCATCCCTCGGCCGGAGGGCCTCGATTGTCTCCCGAAAGAGAACCGGAGTGTGCTGGTCAACCATAGTCATTCAGGATCGGCTAAGGGGCGCCTCACCTAGATGCCTAAGCCGGCGAGGTGCTCGGCAAGAGTGGCACTCTGTTCCTCCGCTATCTCCCGCTCCGAGTCCCATTCACTCTTAGCCCAGATCTCGATGCGGGTGTGCACACCCAGAACCACGACCTCATCACTCAGCCCCGCGTATTCTCTAAGGAACTGGGGGAGAACAGCCCGGCCGAGCTTGTCCAGCTTGGTGTCGACGGCGCCCGAAAAGAAGTGCCTGGCGACCCTACGAGCGTCGCTTTGCATCATCGGCAGCTGAGCCAGTTTCTGCGAAAGCTCGTGCCACTGGTCCAGCGTCCAGACATAGAGGCACTTATCCAAGCCGCGCGTGATCACCAGGCCATCGTTGAGCGAGGAGCGAAACTTGGCGGGAATCGCCAGTCTGCCCTTGTCATCGATGGTGTGCTGGAACTCGCCGAGGAACAATCTTGGCTCCTGTAGACCTGGCTTCGCGGGGGAGTTCTCCACATCTCCCCCACTTATCCCCACTTTTTTCCACAGCGCCGCCAATTGTACCCACTGAGACCCCTCTTTTCAAGGGTTTTACGCGATCTTTCTAGATCCATTTGTGCCAGTCGCTCTTCAAGCATTGCGGGTGGATGAGCTTGCACGTCCCCACCGGAGTTCCTCCACCAGCCGCAGCGGCGCTTTTGGCGCGTCTTCTGCCTCCCGCCAACGGACCAGAAACGCCAACTGGAGCGAGGTGATTTGATGACAGACAGAGACAGAACAGCGCACGACGACAGGTCGCAATCGAGCACAAGTCGCGGTGGCGCCCAACACTCCGTCCAGCATGGCGAGCGAACTCATGCTCAAGAAAAGGAGTACGAGATCAAGACAAAGAACCCGACGAAGGAAGAGAAGCAGTTCCTAGAGGAGCATGTGGGGGAGCTTTCCAATTTGGAATCGACGCTTCAGCGGGTGTTTGCCAGGGGCGAATGTTGAAGGGGCGGTTCGCGAACCGCCCCTGCGTTGAAGACTTGCGTCTCGAGGTCCTGCCTACGGTAGGAACAGAATCCTTCCGCAGCTCTGGCACGTGATCAGGTCGTCTGAGGATCGTGCTCGCTGTGTCACGATCGATGACAAGCTAACGCGACACCCCTGGCACGCTCCTCGCTCGATCGGGACCACAGCCACCCCTCGCATGCGCCGTATCCGGTCGTAGGTTCTGAGGGTAGCATCGTCTAACTGAGAAGCAGCCGCTTCCCTGCGGTTGCTAAGGTCAGCCTCCTGGGTGGTGAGCGCGGAGCAACGAGACTCCAACACGGCCTGCTCGGACTTCCACTCCTGATCGCTGGTGGCAAACTTCTGCGCCGCCGCCGACTCCGCGGCAGACGCGTTTTCCAGGGCCTCCATGTTCAGCAGGGCCTGGTCCTCGAGGCGGCTAATCTGCTGCTTTTCCATGTCCACTTCCTGGGACAGGCTGCCAAGCTCCTTCGGATTCTTGATTGACCCGCCGTACAGCTTCGTCTCGTCGGTCCGCCGCTTGGCAGAGCGGCTCTCGATTTCGTCGTCTAGTTCCTTGCCCTCCCGGCGGA
The DNA here is from genome assembly GCA_021788565.1 of Chloroflexota bacterium. The sequence continues at coordinate 1,405 of JAJYKO010000014.1, read as the reverse complement.
GATCGTGAAGCTGCTTGCGGGCCGTCTCCAGATCCTGCCTTAGTGGCACCAGCTCACTGTCATCACCCAGCCTGACGCGGCATTCCTCCAACTCCTGGCGGACGTTGTCCAGAGCACTATCCAGCTCCTGAAGGTTCCGCAACAGATCGATCTTTCTCACGGCTCAACTCTCAAGTAGGGGGTCGATGGGGTAGATGATAAGTGTACAGGGATATCGGGCAGCAGTTCAATTAGCTTCGTCCGGACCAGGTCCAGGACCGGACGCTCGGTCGCGAAGTGGTCCAGAATCACCAGGTCGAGCCCCTTCGCCACTGCGTCCTGAGCGTCGTGGTACCGGACGTCGGCGGTTACGAACAGGGTCGCGTCCTTCCTGATGGCGTCATCGATGAATGCGGTCCCGCTGCCACCCATCACTGCGATCCTGCTATGCATCCGTTCCGAACGGGCCGCCACCTGGCAAACCGCGCTGGAGAGAACAGTGGCCGCTCGGCGCGCGAAATCCACGGTGGAGACAGGCGGATCAACCGCGCCTATGGCTCCATAGCCGCAGCCAATGGCGAGGGAGCTTTGCCGATCGGACAGCACCTCTGTGTCTCTAAGACCCAGGGCTTTCGCCATTGCCAGGCTGGTACCATCCGGCATGACGTCCAGATTGGTGTGTGCGGACCAGATGGAGACTTGGCGGCGAATGGCCTCGGCCAGGACTGTCCCACGGGGTGTCCCCACATCCAGGGAGAAGATCGGTTTGAAGATGGCGGGGTGGTGCGTGAAGAGAAGGTTGCATCCAAACCTCGTCGCCTCGTCCAGGGCCTCAGGAGTGGCATCCAGAGCCAGGAGGATCCCGGCCAAGGTCGCCGCGGGCACGTGCACCTGCCAGCCCGGGTTGTCCCAACTCTCCGCCAGGCCGCGCGGAGCTATCCCTTCCAGAATCACGGCGATCTCGTCGGTAGTCATTTCCGCCCTGCTCCTACCCTTATGAGGGGAGGCTCCCGATTCATCTTAGCCGAAGGTCGGAGCCAGTTCCCCGGTCCCGCAACGACACGGCATCAAATCGAGGTAAAGCGACAGCACATGGTCGGCGACAACTTTCCATGAGAACTCCCCAGCCACCTTAACGGCTGCGTCCGACATTCGAGCCCGCAGCCTATCGTCGCGCAGAATCCGGCCAATGGCAGCGGCGAACTGCTCCGGAGAGCGTCTGGCCACAAGGAAGCCGGTCTCGCCGTCGCGTACCGTCCACTGCAAGCCTCCGACTCTCGACGCCACAACCGGGGTCCCGGATGCCATGGCTTCCAGCGCCACAAGTCCGAAGGACTCGTAGGTCGAAGGCACCGCAACCACGTCGGCGGACGAATAGTAGTATGGCAACTGCTCGTGCGGGACAGCATCCAGGAACCGGACGTGT
>JAJYKO010000754.1 GCA_021788565.1 Chloroflexota bacterium | reverse complement strand
GGGGCGCCTGCCGGCAACCCGAATCCAGCCATCTCCCTCTTCCACTTCGTTGCCGCTCTCCACCAGCTTGTAGGTCACGGGGTCCATGTGCTCGCATATCAGGTTCTCCACTCGCACTTCGCCTCCCGTGATTGCGGCAGCAATTGCGAAGGTGCCGGCGGCGAGGCGGTCGGGGATTACCCAGTAGTCACAGCCGTGCAGCTCGGTCACACCTTCAATCTCCAGGCGCGTGCTACCGATGCCGGAGATCTTTGCCCCCATGCTCACGAGGAAGTTGGCGAGGTCCACGACCTCCGGCTCCACCGAAGCGTGTTTGATTATCGTCGTACCTTTGGCGAGGACCGCGGCCATCATGAGGTTTTCGGTGCCGGTGTGACTCGGGTAGTCCAGGTAGATGCTAGCCCCGTGCAGCCGGGCACCGCCCGACCTCGCGATGTAACTGCCCTTGACCTGGGAGATCCTTGCTCCCATCGCCTGAAAGCCGCGGATGTCTACGTTCACCGGGCGCACGCCGATGTCGCATCCGCCGGGATGAGGTGCCTGTGCCTCCCCCATGCGGGCCAGCAGCGGCCCAACCACGAGGAATGAGGCCCGCATTTTCCTCATCAGAGTGTCGGGCGGACAGCAGGAATATATGTCGCCGGCCTGTATGGCAATGGTGCCGTTTCCCAAGAAGATGACCCGAGCGCCGACCGATTCGAGTACTCGGGCCATGGACCTGATATCTTCGATGTCCGGGACGTTATGAATGGTGCAACGTTCCTGGGTGAGGAGGCAGGCGGCCATCAAAGGCAGGGCCGCGTTCTTGGCTCCACATACTTGCACCGAACCGTGAAGCGGGCGTCTTCCTACGATAACGAATCGCTCAAGGGGTGACGGGTCACCACCCTGGGACTCGATGGGCTTTCCAAGGGGACTAACCAGGGTCATCTTTGCTGTCCTCGCCTTCTCCGCATCTCAGCCACCTTCAGTCGTGCCAGAGATCTGCGAAGCGCTGCTTCCGCCACCTCTACTTCGGCTGCTTGGCCCCTGTCGAGGTTTTCCAGTGCGCGCTGGGCCCGTTGCCGAGCCTCCTCGGCCCGTGCCTTGTCGATCTCCTCCGCGTGCTCTGCGGCATCGGTCAGCACCTGGACTTGGTTGTTGTTGACCTCGAGAAAGCCGCCGCTAACTGCTATCATCACCTCGTTTGCGGCATCCTTGACGCGAAGTACGCCGGGGTTCAGGGTAGTCAGAAGGGCGGCGTGTCTGGGTAGTATGCCGAGCACACCGGCGGCACCCGGCGCAACCACCATATCGGCCTCGCCTGTGAAAACCACACGCTCGGCGCTTACTACTTCCACACTCAGTTTGGGCATCTCTCAGGCCTGACCCGCTGCGAGTTTCTCGGCTTTCTCGACAGCCTTGTCAATGCTACCAACCATGTAGAACGCCTGCTCGGGAAGCGCATCGTACTTGCCTTCGAGGATTTCCTTGAAACCCCTCACTGTCTCTCGGATCGGCACGTACTCTCCGGGGGTACCAGTATACGCCTCGGCCACGAACATTGGCTGCGAGAGGAACCGCTGGATGCGCCGAGCCCTCGCCACCGTGACCTTGTCATCCTCGCCCAACTCATCCATGCCAAGAATCGCTATGATGTCTTGAAGATCCTTATACCTCTGTAGCACTTTTTGCACTTCACGTGCCACATCATAGTGCTCGTTGCCCACCACTCTGGGGTCCAGAATCCGCGACGTGGAAGCCAGCGGGTCCACGGCAGGGTACAGGCCCTGCTCTGCGATGGAGCGCTCCAGCGAAATGGTGGAGTCCAGATGGGCGAAGGTGGTGGCCGGTGCGGGGTCCGTATAGTCGTCGGCCGGAACGTAGATCGCCTGAACGGAGGTAATGGAGCCCTTCTTGGTTGAAGTGATCCGCTCCTGTAGCTGGCCCATCTCGCTGGCGAGGGTCGGCTGGTAGCCGACGGCGGAGGGCATCCGCCCTAGCAATGCCGAGACCTCCGAGCCTGCCTGCGTGAAACGGAAGATGTTGTCAATGAACAGGAGGACGTCCTGGCCTTCGTCGCGGAAATACTCCGCCATCGTAAGGCCGGTGAGCCCCACCCGCAGTCTTGCTCCCGGGGGCTCGTTCATCTGCCCAAAGACGAGCGCGGTCTTGGAGATAACCCCGGAGTGCTTCATCTCCAGCCACAGGTCGTTGCCTTCGCGGGTGCGTTCGCCTACGCCGGAGAATACGGAGAATCCTCCGTGCTCAGTGGCGATGTTGCGAATGAGCTCCTGGATGATGACGGTTTTGCCCACACCAGCGCCGCCGAACACACCAACTTTGCCACCCTTCATGAAGGGAGCGATCAGGTCAATGACCTTCAGGCCGGTCTCAAATAGGTTCGGGGTCGTCTCCTGTTCGTCGAAGGCCGGGGCAGGCCGGTGGATGCTGTATCGCTGCTGCGTCTCCACGGCGCCCAGTTCGTCTATGGGCTCACCGAGGACGTTGAAGATGCGCCCCAGAGTCTCCTGCCCAACCGGCACAGTGATTGGCGCCCCTGTGTCTACGACTTCCGCTTCTCTCCTGAGACCATCCGTGCTGGACATGGCAACCGCCCGTACCCAATCGTTGCCGAGGTGCTGTTGCACCTCCATGACGAGCCGGCGGCCGTCGACCCTGGTCTCGATGGCGTTATAGATTTCCGGTAGCTGCTCAGGAGGAAACTCCACATCCACTACCGGTCCAAGAACTTGAACAACTTTACCTGCTGCCAACGCTTCCTCCTAGTGCTGAGGACTGGGGACTGAGGACTGAGGGCTGGATGTTGAGCCGAACTCAGTCCTCAGCACTCAGTCCTGGATAACTCAACTGCCGAGTGCTCCAGATCCGACGGCGATCTCGGTGATCTCTTTTGTGATCGCCGCCTGACGTGCCTTGTTATAGCTCAGGGTCAGGGTCGAAATCAGTTCTTTGGCGTTATCGGTGGCGTTCCGCATTGCGATCATGCGGGCGCTCTGCTCGCTGGCTATCGTCTCGAGCATCGACTGGTAGATCTGCACCTCTACGTAACGTGGCAGCAATGCGGCGAGGATCTCCTCGGGACCGGGCTCGTAGATGTACTCAGGCTGTCCGCCGCTAACCTTGGCCGGCACGACTGGCAGAAGCTGCTCTACTGTCACCCGCTGTACGAGCGTGTTCACGAACTTGGGGAAGACGATGTAGGCGGCGTCTATGCTGCCTCGGATGTACTGGCTCATGACGATCTTCGCCATCGGCTGCGCCACGACTATACCAGGCGCGTCGCCAATCTGCGTAAAAGTGGCCTCGAGGCGCAATCCGCGGCGCAGCATGTAGTCTTGCCCTCGGCGCCCAACCGTGACCAGATCCACCGCGCCAGGGCCGCCGGCTTCCAGGATGTCCGCGGTCGCCCGGCGGATGACGTTGCTGTTCAAAGCGCCACACAGACCGCGGTCGGCAGTCATGACGATCAAGCCGATGCGGTTTCTGGTGGCGCGCTGCTGTAGTAGCGGGTGCACTGCTACATCTGGCCCAGGTCGGGCTGCCACGTCGGCAATCATCGCCTGGATGTGCTCTGAGTAAGGGCGCGCCGCAAGCACGCGATTCTGGGCCCGCCTCATTCTCGAGGCCGCTACCATCTCCATGGCCTTTGTGACCTGCGATATGCTGCGGACGCTACGGATGCGCCGCCTTATCGTACGGAGGCTTGGCACTTTCTATCCTCTAAAAACTGGTAGTCTTCTTGAACTCCTCGAGTGCGGAACGAAGCGCCTGGATGGTTTCGTCGCTGAGCCGCTTTTCCTGCTCAATGACCC
>JAJYKO010000753.1 GCA_021788565.1 Chloroflexota bacterium | reverse complement strand
GAAACCAGGGCATGCTCGGGGGTGCGGCCAACCTGCACCAGGACGGGGCTGCCCGGCGGCGAGTACTTCAGCGCGTTGGTGATCAGGTTCGTAAGCGCCCGCTCGAAGCGGGCATGGTCGAGGGAGATTGGAGGTATCCACTCGGTGGATTCCACCTGAAGTCGCTGGCGATCTTCATTGGAGCCGATCCTCACAGCAAGGTCACTCAACAGCGCGTTCAGATCGGTCGGTTCCATGTACAGCCGGATCGTGGCCGATTCCAGCCCTGCCGACTCGACCAGATCCTGGATCATGGATTCCATTCGGCGGGCGCTTGTCAGGATGATGGCGGCGGTCCCGGCCTCTTTTCCCAGCCCCATCTTGGCCAGCTGCCTCTCCAACATCTGGGCGAGCCCCATCACGGCTGTGACGGGGTTGCGCAGGTCGTGCGAGATGGTGGCGATGTATTCTCCCTTCAACCGCTCCAAATCGCGGAACTCCGTCACGTCCCTGTGAACAATGATTGCCAGAAACCCGTCGGTGTCCTCGCGAATCGCGCTTCCGCTGTAGAGCACCTGCCTCCGGGCTCCGTCCGGACGGGTGAGGAGAAGCTCGCAATCCACGAACCGCTCTCCCCGCATCGCCCGACTGAAGGGCCAGTCTTCCTCGGGCAGGGGCGAGCCGTCCAGCCGTCTCAGGCCGTAGCGGCGATACTCCTCCAGGGTTCGTGGCCGGGCCTCCTCCGAATGGCCGCTCATCTCCAGGGCCGCCCGATTCATCATCACGATTTGGCCCGCCGAGTCCACGATGGTCACTCCCTCGGTCTGGCTCTCTAGGAGGGCGTTGAGTTGGGCTGTCTTTCGTGCCGCCTCCTCGCCCAGACGCTGCTCTCGGAGACCCGACAGCAGCAGACGCTGATTGATCTCCTGCATCTCTTGGTACAGACGATGCTGCGTGGTGACGTCCGTGGCAACCATCATGCCCAGTATCACCTGGCCCTGGTCACCTCGGATGGGCGTGACCGTGAACTCTATGACGTGCTCGGTCCCGGCGGCGGTAGTAACGGTCGCGACCTGGCGTGGAAGTGTCCGCCCTTCCAGACATCGGCGCAACTCGCCGGGCGCGAACGGCTCGTCACCCAGGTGCCAGCTGGTTATCAGTTCGTCATACTCACTTATGGGTCGAAACGCTGCCGACCGGTCGGGAAGATCGAGCAGGTCCAGGACAGCCTGATTTACCGCTACCACCACGCCCGACAGGTCGATGACGAGCACCGCCTCCGCCATGGCATCGATCATCCGGTTGAGTGTCTGGAGCATCCTCTCGGCCGGCTCACTCTCGTTTCGCATAGCTGCTGCCTCGCCTTTCCTGCCTCGACCGTATTGGTGCGTCTGGCGAGCCCCTGCCCCGCACGTGGAACAGCGCGCTCAGCTTCCCAGGGGCCGGGGCGCCGGCCGGTAGAGGGTCTTGCCCTCCTGCGCTGCCTTGAGGACGTAGTTCAGCGCCACCAGCCGGTCCAGGGCCTCACCCAGGGAAGGCAGATCCAGGTCGAGCCGATGTGCCAACTCCTCGGCTGGCGCTTCCTTCATCTCGTCCAGGGCCTGGAGCACGGCCGCCTCCCGGTCGGTCAAGCCCGGGTAGATCAGTCTCCTAGCGAGCTCCTTCAACTCGGGAACGCCGGTGATGAGCCCACCGTACTCCCGGAGCGACGCGCCCACCACCAATCCACGGGAGGTGATCTCGTAGGCGCGCATTTCCTTGCTGTGCTGGCCGCCGCGCATCTTGACCACGGTCATCAGCTTCTTCAGCTCGCCATCCATCTCGACGTAGCGCTGCAGGATGATGTCGTCCGTCAGGAAGGAGATGGCGTGGGGGGTGAAGCGAAGGTCCGAGAAGGACTCGACTACCTCCACGGTCATCAGCACCGTGACCCCTATCCCCGTCAGCGCACCCACGAGGCGGTATAGGGACTCCCGGAAATCCTCTCGAAAGGTGGGCGCCAGGGCCACCTCGAAGCCGGACAGAGAGTCGATCACCACCCGCGCGCCGCCGATTTCTGCCACCGCGTCTCGAATCTCCTGGAAGGTCTCGTCCACCGAGAGATCCAGGGGGCGCAGGTATATGACTCTCAATTGGCCCTGGCTAGCCATCTCCTCCAGGTCGAAGCCGAGACCCCTGGCCCTGTCCATGTACTCCTGAGGATGTTCTTCGAAGACGGCTATGATCCCGTGTTCGCCCCGTCTTATCCCGTCGGCGATGAACTGAGTAGCGAGCACAGTCTTGCCCGATCCCGACGGACCGGCTACCAGCGCCGCATCTCCTGCCAGGATGCCACCGCCCAGCATTTCGTCCAGACCCGAAACGCCGGTGGAGAGCTTGGGGCGCGGGGTTGTCCTCGGCGGCCTCTCCTCGCGCTTGAACATCCGGGGGAAGACCTGGATGCCGTCGTCGGTGATGCGGAAGGTGTGCAGGCCGGGCATGGGAGCCTGCCCTCGCATCTTCACAACTTGAAGCTTTCGCACGCTGGAGTTGCGCTCGACGCTCTGGTAGAGCCAGAGGATGCCGTCGGCCACGGTGAACACCGGGTTGTCGCGGGCCTCGCTCTCCAAATACTCCCCCACCAGGAAAGTGGTGGCCTGCCAGCCGCTGAGGAGGAGAGAAAGGCGCTGCACGAAGTCCTGCAACTCCATCTCGCCGGCCTGTGCGCCCGCCGTCGTGCGAACGACGGTGCGGAAGGAGTCCACCACCACGATGCCAGGGTCGATCTCCCTCACCTCCCGCTCGATGGACTCCAACACTTTGCCCAGATCCCTGTTCAGCACTTCCTGACTCAGGTTGACGAAGTGGATGACCCTGTCCACCCTGGCCGGATCGAAGAAGCTCATCTGCTGCTGATAGCGCAGCATCTTGAGGGCGGGCTCACCCAACACCGTGAAGTAGAGAGCGGGACGATCGTCAGTAGCGTTGGCGAACATGATCTGGTGGGACAGGGTGGTCTTTCCCGTGCCCGGGGCCCCCGCGATCAGGTTGAAGGAGTACTCAGGAAGGCCGCCGCCCAGCGCCTGGTCCAATCCCGGCACTCCGGTAGAGAGCTTCTGAATGTGTACCCTTGGAGTCTCGCTCATTCGCTTGTCTCCTTCGTACCGGACACTACGTCCCGGATGAGGACTTCCGGCCACAACGTGGTTATCTGGCGCAGAGCCATGTCGTCCCCGACGAACTTGCCCAACAACCAGAGGAAACTGGCAAGCAGTGTGGCAAATCCCTCGCCCACCTCGGCGGGATCGTGCCCCTGCACCGACTCCCGAGAACCCGTCAGACAGGCGCTACCCCCCTGCTCGAACTTAACCCGCTCCAAAAAAGCGAACTGGCGTTTCGAGAGGTGGAGGGCTCGGGCCAGCAGACTGTCAAACCCCGCCGGGCCGATTCGCTTCCCCAGGTGTTGGCGCAGCTTCTGGCAGACTACATCGGCGGCCTCCACAATCTCCTCTGAGCCTCGCCGGCCTCCTGCTTCATGAGCCAGGAGCCGTCGGGCCAGGGCCAGCTGTGGACTATACTCCGCCATATTCGTCTTCGCTCGCTCGTCCAATTCGGTCACCTGGATCGTTGATTCCCTCGACATCGAGGGGTCAGGCAAGCGATTCCCGGGCTGTCTGCTGCCAGTCGGAGGGGGGTAAGGCGCTCCACCTCATGCACGACCCACGGGTCCGTCGTGTCGACGTCCAGGTTCATCTGCGGAAGCAGACGCTTGCCGATGGGGCTCTCGTTGCGGCAGGAGAAACGCCGGAAATGCTCCCGCGGTCTGGTGGTGGGCTTGGGGGGGGGGGGGTGAAGACGCCCTGGCC
>JAJYKO010000752.1 GCA_021788565.1 Chloroflexota bacterium | reverse complement strand
CCGATCTGTGGGCCTCGGGGTGAGCAAGGAAGATCTCGGTGGCGTCCGTGGCCATCGGGCTGTCGACGTAGACCGGCAGGTCGGGTATCTTCCGTTCTGCGAGCATAGAGTGGAGGGCAAAGAGCAGTTGCTGGGTGCGTCCGACAGCGAAGGACGGGATAACCAGAGGCCCGCCCGATTTCACGGCGCCGGTCACCACATCGGCCAGTTGCATTTCTGGGTGGCCATCGGAGTGAAGCCGGTCACCGTAGGTGGACTCCATTATTAGGTACTGGGCCTCGTCAATTGGGGAAGGGTCAGCGAGCAGCGGCTCGCCATAACGCCCAAGGTCTCCCGAGAAGACCAGCTTGGTCTCCATCTCGCCTTCGGAGACCCACATCTCCACGATGGCCGAGCCAAGGATATGGCCTGCATCCGACATGCGGACGCGTATCCCTTCCGCTATCTGCGTAACATGGCCGTAGGGGATGTTCTTGAGGTGGCGCAGTGAGTTCACAGCGTCTTCCGCCGTGTAGAGCGGCAGCGCTGGCGAGTGCTTTGAGTAGCCGTGCCGGTTGGCGTGCTCTGCCTCCTCCTCCTGCAGGTGACCGGAATCTGGCAGGAGGATTCCGCACAAATCAATCGTTGGAGGAGTCGCGTAGATAGGCCCCGCGTACCCATGCCGGACCACTCTCGGAACGTAGCCTGCATGGTCGATGTGAGCGTGAGTGAGCACTATGGCGTCGATTGAGCGCGGATCGAAATGCGGGTTGTCCCAGTTTTTCAGCCGCAGTTCCTTGAGACCCTGGAAAAGCCCGCAGTCGACGAGGACCCGGGCCCGAGACGTGGCCACCAGGTATTTGGAGCCGGTGACGGTGCCGGCGCCGCCGAGGAACTCGATGGATGCCATGATGGGGCCTCCTGTGCGAGCTGTCAGCCGTGAGCTTTGGGAGGCCGGCCGCAGCAGATGCCGTGTAGAAAACGTGTGGAGCCGATCCATTGTATCATCGCGGCGCCACGCGTAGCAGCGGGGATCCTTCTGTTTCTCCATCACCCGCTGATGACTGAGAGCGGGTCGCCGTCCGCCTTCCGGGCGACCTGGCCTTGCGGTCCGTAGCCTCCGCTTCATGGGGGCGCGTCCTGGTGGGGGTATCGGATCCTCCCCAACAGGCACGCGCGAGCGTGAAGCCCGCGGCTACAGGGCCGTTTGCGCAGCGCCACCTGGAATCTCGACGGGAACCCGCTGACCGTCCGATCCTTGAAGGTATCAGCCGAAGCGTGCTAGTATCTGGCGAGAAACACTCCCTCATGCCGCGCACGCTTTGATAGGGACGGCAAATCTGTTCCTTTGCACACAGGAGAGCCACCATGCAAGACTCATGGCGTAAGCACTTCAGGGTAGGCGTGATCCAGTTCATGATGTTCCCCGATTCCCCGGGGAACGATGCGCGAACCATCGAGACAGCGCGACAGGTTTTCCTCGACGACTTCTTTGGTACTCTGGCCGTCGGCCGGATGTCTGACGAGGCGATGAAAGCGGTCAAGGGCATGGCTACCGATGCTCACGCTTCTCTGGCCATCAGCGCCGCCCCATTCATCCTGGGCAACAAACTCAACCTCGCAAACATTGACGAGACCGGCAGGCGCGCCGCGGTCCAGGCGCTCAAGAAAAGCGTTGACGATGCCTACTTCCTGGGCTCCCCGATGCTCGAAGTGCTGGACGGCGGGCAGTCGTACCCTGGCCCTGAGAAGGAGCAGCAGGCTGTTGATCAACTGGTACGCTCCCTGAAGGAGTTGTGCCAGTACGCGGATGACACGGCGAACGGCAGGACTCCTCTCTGGATCGTGCTCGAGACTTTCGATCGAGCCATTGACAAGAAGAGCCTTGTCGGACCCAGCGGAATCGCGGTTGACGTTGCGAAGCGCGTGCGAGAACAGCATCCGCGTTTTGGTCTAACGATAGACATGGGCCACCTGCCCCTGATAGGAGAGCGGTACATCGACTCGCTCAGAACCACCTCGGACTACATTGTTCATGCGCACCTTGGCAGCTGCATCAAGGATGATCCTGCCCAGGCCTTTTACGGCGACAGTCATCCTGCATTCGGCCTCGAAGGCGGTGTCGCTGACATCGCCGAGCTCACGGAGTTCTTTGCGGCTCTTCAGGAAATCGGCTACTTCGAGAAGCAGTTACCAACGGGTCGTCCCTGGGTCACGTTCGAGGTGAAGCCTCAGCCTGGCCAGTTACCAGAGTTGGTTATGGCAAACTGTAAGCGCGTACTCAAGGAAGCCTGGGCGAACCTATAGTCCACGGTGAGCGGGCCGGCAGGGCCGCCGGCCCCTACGTGAATTTCTGTAGGGGCCGGCGGCCCTGCCGGCCCGTTTCTGCTTCCAGAGTCGTATACTCCGAATAGTTCAAGTCGGGAGGAGAGTTGCTATGGTTGACACGGCGGAATCCAGCGTCGAGAGCCGTTTCAGTGCGGCAGCCGCAGATTTCCCTCGCTGGGAGAAAATCAAAGACATCGTCGATCAGACTTTGGACATAATGTTCAACTACCGCCAGAGCGGGCACCCGGGGGGCAGCCGGTCCAGGGTCCATATGGTGTTGGCCACCATGCTCTCCGGCGCATCACGGTGGGACATCAGACATCCAGAGAAGCGGTTCGGCGACCGCTTCATCATGGTGGGTGGCCACACCATCCCGCTCGTCTATGCCATCCTGGCGATTTTCAACGAGGCAATGCGGGTCAAGTACGCCCAGACGCAGGATCCGAAATATCTGGTGCCCGGCGCACCTGAGCTGGTGCTCACCTGGGAGGACCTCCTTGGCTTCCGGCGCAATAAGGGTCTCTCGGGCCATGCCGAGATGGAAGGCAAGACGCTTTTCCTGAAGTTCAACACCGGGCCGTCCGGCCACGGCGCCCCTGCCGCGGCTGGGGAGGCGATGGCGCTGAAGCGTGCCGGAGCGGAGGGTGTCAAGGTCTTCGCCTTCGAGGGCGAGGGAGGATTAACACCAGGTGCCGTTGCCGAGACAAAGAACACGGCGTGGGGTCTTGGGCTCGATAACCTCAACTTCATTATCGACTGGAACGATTACGGAATCGACGACACTCCCATCAGCGCGGTAGTTCCCGGTACGCCTGCCACATGGTTCGGTGCCTTTGGCTGGCGCGTCGTTGGCACCGAGCATGGGTCGGAGTGGGAGCCGGTAACGCGGACGATCATGGATCTCTCCTTCGGCCCCAACCCAGGCAAGGTGCCGAGTGCCGCGTGGCTGAAGACCCGGAAGGGGCGGGGCTACGGCATATACGACAACAAGTCCCATGGTACACCGATGCCGATGAACTCCGAGGGTTTCTGGAAGAACGCCGCGGCCTTCGCTGAGAGGTACGGAGTGAAGTTCGCCGGCTTCAACGAGCCGGCGCCCAAGGATGCCGGGGCCATCAAAGAGCAGTTCAGGGCGAATCTGGAGATTGCCGTGGGCGTGCTCAAGTCCGACCAGGGGCTGGTGGACTATCTCGCCGACCGCTTGGTGGATCTGGGCGAGAGCGTGCCGGCGGAGATTCCTTCCTTCCGATTGAACACGAGTCGCAATCCCTGGAAGGACGAGCGGCTGTATGACTTCGAGAACTACCCTGCTGAGATGTACGCCAAGCCAGGAGACAAAGCAGCCAACCGCAATGCGCTGGCCAAATTCGGGGCGTGGGTCAATGCCTTCGGTCGGGAGAACTACGGACAGCCGCTGTTCCTAGCATGCTCGGCTGACCTGGCAGCCTCCACCAACATCAACGGCTTCGCGCAGAAGTGGGGCGACACGCCGGGCTGGGGAGTGTACGACCGCGATACCAATCTCGAGGGGACGCTG
>JAJYKO010000751.1 GCA_021788565.1 Chloroflexota bacterium | reverse complement strand
CGAAATTGTCGTCGCGCTGGCCGCGGGTGTGCCCGGAGATGTATCCCAGGACGAGGGCAATCTGGCGGCTCAGGGATACAGGGTTCTGGCTGTGGGTGTAGGACCATCGACCAACATGCGCCTGGCCGGGCTGCTTGGTCTGATGGACCAGCCCCGCCCGGACTCGTCGAAGATGATCAGTGAGTTAAAGGACCTGGGCATTCGGGTGAAGATGGTGACCGGAGATACCGCCCCGACTGCCGCGGCCATCGCTAAGGCCGTAGGAATCGGTCTGCAGGTGTGCGGTCCTGAGGAGTTGCGGTCCGATGCTGGCGTAGCTTCCACGCAGTGCGACATCTTCGCCGGGGTCTATCCTCAAGACAAGTACGACCTGGTGCGTTCGCTGCAACTGGCGGGTCATGTGGTTGGGATGACCGGTGACGGGGTAAACGATGCGCCTGCGTTGAAACAGGCTGAGATGGGCACGGCCGTTGCGGCCGCCACCGATGTGGCCAAAGCAGCGGCCAGCGTAGTCCTTACTAACCCTGGATTAGTCGACATCGTGAGCGCGGTAGAGTCGAGCCGCCGAATCTATCAGCGGATGCTCACCTACACGCTGAACAAGATCATCAAGACCTTCCAGGTGACACTGTTCCTGAGTCTCGCTTTCTTCCTCTTGCGCAGCTTCGTGATCTCACCCTTCCTGATAGTGTTGCTGCTCTTCGCGAACGACTTCGCCACTATGTCCATCGCGACCGACCGCGTGGGCTATTCCCCGAAGCCCGACCGCTGGCACGTCGGCTCTCTCATGGCGGCCGCCGCGCTGCTGGCCTTGGGGGTACTTGCTGAGTCCCTTCTAGTGCTCTACCTGGCGATTGGGGTGTTCCACATGGCGCTACCGCAGATCCAGACCATCGTCTTCACAATGCTGGTTTTCAGCGGGCAGGCGACAGTCTACCTCGTTCGAGTGCGCCGCCACTTCTGGACGGCTCGTCCCAGCAAGCCGCTCATGATTGCCTCAGCCGGAGACATCGTGGTCGTTACCGTGATGGCGAGCCAGGGGATACTCATGGCACCAGTCGCGCTGCCTCTGATCCTGATAGTGCTAGGAATCGCGGGGTTGTTTATGCTGTTGATGGACCCCATCAAGGTGGCCCTGTTCCGCGGGTTCGGGCTGGTCTGAAAGGCGTGATGCTCACCGGGCACGCCCCCTGTCCTCGTAGTACTCCCGCCAGATGAGCCGGTGGATCCCCAGATAGTACGGAACCCGGTTGACGTATGGTATGAATGGGAACACCACCAGGATCAGCGTCAGGACAGCCATAGTAATCCAGACGAGTACGTCACCACTGAGCGACGTGCTATAGGGAGGGATCTGGTACCAGAGGGTGTACAGCCAGAGCCAGGCTTGCCCAGGGTAGTTGCCCGTCTCGTTCATCATCCCCCATTCAGTCGGCAGCAGGTCCAGTTTGGCTGCCTTGTCCGGGAGGTTGTCTTCGGAAAGGAAGAGCAACGGCTTCGTGAAGTCCACCTGATAGAAGCCTCTGGTTCTCAGCAGCAGGCTATCCAGTCCGCCGCTCTGTCCCATGCTGAGCAGGCTGTCCATCATTTTCGGAAGCGGGCCAGCATCGACGGATGGTAATACCAGTTTGCCGTCGCTCAAGGTCGCCTTTCCCAGAGCACCGGTGTACGCCTTTTCCCAGGCCGTCTGTTGATTCGCAGGAGCCGCCGAGAACTGCTGAAGTGCGCTTCTTAGCGTGGGGTCGGTACTCGTGATGGTCGACAGTGGCTGAAGCACAAAGTCTTGGGCCGTGTTGATAGGTATCGTCACACCGGCCAACTCCTGCAGGGAGATCGGCCCCAGATATTGAACCGACGCCGATCCGTTGTTGTAGGGCGGACCATACTGGGCAATCTCGCTGGTGCCGGACAGTTCCGCCATAGCGGTCTTGGTGAATCCGACGGGATTCTGCTGAGCGTACTGTTGAATCGTGAGCGGCGGCTCGTCGGGCGAAGAGAAGACGCCGGCAAACACGAAGGCGAAGACGGCAACGCCCAGAAGCGCGATAAGCCCTTCGCGGATCAGGTCATACGGTTCCTGGCGAATGCCGCGATAGTAGACGGCCTGGTCAGAGCCGACCGGACGCTCGGCGCGTCGATCACGTGGGTGCGCAAGCCAGGCAGTCAACGGCGACCACCCGGGGCCGACTTCGCCGGCCCAGAGTTCCTCTGTAGCCTTTTCGACCTCAGGGGTTTCTGAATAGGGGCGGACCACGCCGCGGATGCGAACCTGTAGCAGGTGCCCGGCCACCAGCAGGGAGACCACTAGCGGCAGGAGCACCACGTGAATTCCGAAAATCTGGCCGAAGTCCATCAGGTTGAAGAAGGAGCCGATCCCTATCCCGTTCATCGCGTCTTTACCCTGGACCGCGATCCACTGAGAGTCGAAGTTGGTTTGGGACAGATATCCGGTGAAGGCGGTGCCGATGGCCACCACAAAGGTGATCGCGCCCGCGACCCAGGTCAGACTGCGGCCGTGGCGCCAGGACCCCTTGGTGAACTCGCTCCAGAGGTGGAGAGTCATCGAGAAGAAGAACGCCTGGGTCGACCAGAAATGAACGCTGTTGACGAAGCGGCCAACGGCGTTGACGTGCCACCACTGCGGCCCGAAAAAGGCCAGAGTGAATCCGGATAGGATCAACATCACAAGGCTGGATAAGGCGACCACGCCGAAGTAGTAAACGGGTGACCGCACGTAGGCCGGAAGTTGATCCGGCAGCAGATCCTCAAGCGGTATCCATGTGCGCACCCACTCGCGCACCCATGCAGTCAAGTTCATCTAGCGTTCTCCTCCCCTGGTCGAGTGTTCGGATCCTGATCGATCGTGTTAGGCCGTTGTCCCGGCCCCCGCAAGGCGACTGCCGCTGCAAATATCACGATCAGAAGCAGGATAACCACAAGATTTGCCACCGAGATGAGGATGAACCCGAAATGGATATAGTGCGGCTCTCCACCCATGCTGATACCTCAATCGCGGGTTGCTGAACTGGACGCGGACGACCGACCGACTTTTCATGAAAGTCGATGAAGGTGCTACGGGCATTTCCTGTGCCAGCTCGAACGCCCGGCTTCCAAGCCCACGCTATCTCCGCGAGCCAAGTTTTAGAGAGCCTTAAGGTCGGGATAAGGTTCCTGTAAGTGGAATGACAGTGCAAGTGCAGTAGCAACACTTTGGGACTGACAAACGTGGCCGTTGGACACTGGAGTCTGGCTGTGGTCGCAGTTGAGAATCCCGAGACGTCATCCAATAAGCGAAGGGAGCCGCAAAATGTTCATCCTTAATCCCCGACCTCCTGATCCCGACTCCAAACTGATCGAGGCCCTCAAGAGCGTTAGTCCATCTACTCTCGGACATATGACCGACTTTGGGTTCATGCGGGGGCTGGCTACGCTCACGCGACCCGTGAAGATGGTGGGACCCGCGGTAACGGTCCGCATTCCCCACCTTGACTCCACCGCCGTCCACTACGTGATGGATGTGGTGAAACCAGGCGACGTTGTGGTGGTGGATCAATCTGGAGATGAGGATCGCGCATGCTGGGGTGGAGGCGTGTCCTACGCCGCCGTGAAGCGCGGTGTGGCGGGGGCCGTTGTCCAGGGCGCCATCACGGACGTCGGAGAGATCCTGGAGCTGAGATTCCCCATATTCTACCGGGGCATTTCAGCGTTGACCACGCGCATCCTCGGCCTGGAGGGCGCCGTCAACGTTCCTGTTACCGTGGGAGGGGTGACCGTCCGGCCGGGCGATCTCATCTTTGCGGACGAAAACGGGGTTGCCGTCCTCAGCCAGGAGGACGCCGAGCAGAT
>JAJYKO010000750.1 GCA_021788565.1 Chloroflexota bacterium | reverse complement strand
GAGGAGTTCCGGCGTCGATGTTCCGCCTCCTGGGCCAGCCTGGCCAACGTGCAAGAGGAACAGCCGGAGGTCCATCTCTGTCACGCAGGGATCGGATACGCCGTAGCCCCGGTCCAAGTCCACGGAACAAGGCTCGGGCTGGTGGTAGGCGGCCAATTCTGGTCGGAGAGCCCCGACGAGAAAAGCATTCACGCTCATGCGGAGCAACTGGCCGCCGAGTGCCATCTCTCCGCACCTGCGCTGGCCGAAGCTATGGAGAGCGTTCCAGTGTTCAGTCAGGAGAGGGTGTTCCTGGTGACGCGACTGCTCGCCACTATAGCCGACACGCTGTCGGAGATCGGGTACCAGGGCTACGAGGTGCGCCGGAAGCTTCAGCAGATAGCCGATATCGTCAAGAGCCTGTAGCTGGTTCGCTGCTCTAGGCACCATCCACCGTGACGTTGACATCCAGAGAGTGAGCGCCGGAGAATAGGTATAGCCGCCGAAGCGGCCATGCTATATCCCATTCACTCCAACAGCGATTGTCGGGGAATTACCTCCTCGGTAATCGCTGGCGGTGTTTCAGCGGGGTGCCCATGCTGGCTCAGCGATGGCAGCGCAATCTGGCGGCTACAGTCATCTCTCAACTCCTGTCGATGACGGCGTGGAGTTTCTTCTTCCCCTTCATCCCCCTCTACCTGCAGACCCTGGGAGTTCGTGGTGACGACGCGGCCGCTCAATGGGCTGGGGTCATCGCCGCCGCCGCGGCGCTATCTATGGCCATTTTCCAGCCGATATGGGGATCCCAGGCGGATCGGGTGGGCCGGAAACCGATGCTGCTACGGGCGATGCTGGGACTCGGCGTCGTCACCCTGCTGATGGGCTTCGCTGCTTCGCCGGAACAGCTTCTTGTGTTGCGCTTTATCCAGGGAGCCGTGTCCGGCACGAACTCGGCCTCCAACGCCCTCGTCGCATCCTGCACCCCACGGCATAGGCTGGGCTTTGCCCTCGGCCTGAACCAGGTCGCCATGTTCGTCGGATCGTCAGTTGGTCCGCTGGGCGGCGGGTTGATCGCCAACGCGTTCGGCTACCGTGCCTCCTTCTACGTTGCCGCGGTGTTCATCCTGCTGGGCACTGCCATCGTGGCGGTAGTAATCCAGGAGGACTTCAAGCGGCCAGCGCTTCAGGTCGCGGGGGCGAGCTTCCGAAAGGAAATCCGCTCGCTCCTGGGCAGTACCACGGTTTCCATGGCCATAGTGGTGATCTTCCTGATTCAGTTCGGGGCGACTATCGTCACCCCGATCCTCAGCCTCTTCATCGTTCAGCTCAACGGGAGTGAAAACGCGGCGGTTGTGGCCG
Source organism: Chloroflexota bacterium (assembly GCA_021788565.1). Next base: position 2,509 of record JAJYKO010000750.1, on the reverse strand, counting down.
GCGTGGTCCTGGCCTCCACAGGTGGGGCCAGCGCCGTCTCTGCTCTGGTGCTGGGAAGAATGAGCGATCGGACGGGTCACGTGCGCGTGCTGACTATCTGCCTGTTGGGGGCTGCCTTGTGCTACTTCCCGCAGGCGGCAGTTGGGCAGGTATGGCAGCTCATGCTGCTGCAGGTCCTGGTTGGTCTGTTCCTTGGAGGGTTGATGCCCACGGCTAACGTCCTGCTCGCTTCGGCGGTAGCTCCTTCACAGCGTGGGGTGGCGTTCGGGCTGACGGCGGCCGCCACCTCAGTGGCCAGCGCAGCCGCCCCCCTCTCCGGAGCCGCCATCGCCACTCTCGCGGGGATGCGGGTCGTCTTCGTCGCCACCGGGCTGCTGTACGCTATCGGCTGCGGGTGGGTAACCGTGGGCCTTCGGCAGAGAAAGCCCAGAGTTGAGCTGGAGGGCAGGTAAGAGGGCAGCGGCGGGGCTCAGGCAGGCTGGTAGAGAGGCAAGGCGGTTCTAGCCGGGAGATGCTATCGGGAGGATGCGTCCAGAGCCATCGCCGTGAAGCCGGCGTCCGGGTCGTAGCCCTCCCGCGCCGCCGCAGCCACCGCTTCCTCATCTGGGGCCGCGAAGAGGGCGGAACGAGTCCTCACCAGACGAAACCCAGCGGCGGTGAACAGCTCGCCCCGGGTGAAGAAATGCGCCCTCTCGTAGAAGGGGTCGCCCTCTCGGGCGAGTTCCTCGTAGCGGCGCCCCCACGGTCCATCAGCCAGGATGAGCCCCAGCAGGAGGCGCCCGCCGGGCACAAGCACGCGGCGGGCCTCGACAAGGGCCGCGCGCGGGTCTGGGACGAAGCAGATGGCGGTGACGAAGAGGACCGCGCCGAAGGTCGCGTCCGCGAATGGCAGCGCCTCTGCACGAGCGGCGGCTACGCGGACCGTGCGACCGGCCGCGAGCGCGAGGGCAGCCGTGGCCGGATCTGCTCCGTACTCCGCGCCCAGGGCTGAGGCGAAACGACCGCTGCCCACGCCCACCTCCAGCCAGGGGTGGGGCAGCGCCGTCAGTAGGGGCCGAAGGGCGTCCAGCTCCTCCTGGAGGATCGCGCCCCCCGACGTAGTGTCGTACCAGGAGTCGTAGCGCGCCGCATGCCGGTCGAAGGCGTCGGACTGCTTCGGGCCCGCTTCTCGGCGCTCGGCGGGGCCTCCCATCTCAGCCATTCTTGACGGGAACAGGACACGCGTTCGACAAGGTTACCGTCATCACCACGTGCCCCTGCTCGGCGACCTGGACAAAGGCCTTCTGCAAAGCCGAAAAGACGTCCTGGTCGTCGCCCGTGATCACGGTGCTCATGGCGCCGGCTTGCACGTCCAGGCCGTGCGACCTGAAAATTCTAAGCGCCTCCTCGATCGCGGGGGACAGCGGTCCCTGACGCAGTGGATAGAGGCTCACCTGAGCCGCGATGCCGATCATCTTGCTCTCTCCGTGCCGGTCACACCCCGGCCGAACGTCCCAGTGTTCCATCGACGGGGTCAAGTATACGCAGAGGGGGCCGCCGCCGTCGATGGTAGAGGATGGGAGCCATCGCCGTGGGGACGGCGTGTTGGGCATCTACTCTAACTCACGCGAGAGCGGCCTGCCACAGGCGCAGGCCGCTCCCTATCGGGCCAATCCGGAAACTCGTCAGGCTGCTTTTCGCTGGGCCGGCATCTGGATGACGCCCAACTGAATCAGCATCCCCATAGCGTCGGGATTGACGATGTTCGCCGCGACCTTTCCGTCCCGGCATCTAAACATGCAGGTCGCGGTCATCTCAAAGCTCTTGCCAGTGGGCGGCGTTCCCAAGAAGTTGCCGGTGTGTTTGCCCCGCACCTTGATGTGGCACGCTACCCAGTCCGCGTCGGAGAACATGTCCTCGATGGTAACTTTCGTATCCGAAAAGGGCTTCCAGAAATCGTGAAGCTCTCTCGCCCCTCCATATCCTTGGAGGGGATAGCCTAGAGCCCCTTCCATGGCCTGGTCGTTGTTGACCCAGTCAGATGTGACGATTTGCTGCAGCTCAGAATCGGACGGCGAGTTGGACTGCTCCAGCAAAACATCGAATAGACGACGAACTGCGGTTTCGTTCTGAGGGTTAGACACGTCTATTTCCTCCCGGTTTTGCGAATTTCAAACGTCTGACGCCTGCACGCCAATGTGGGAGGCTTTCGCATCGCTGCGATACGCGTGTACAGCGGCAAAATCCATTCCAGTAATTCGTTCCTAAAGTAAAGCGGCGACCAAACCCGCGGGGTCTTTGGCCCCCGATCCTGAACTGGCGCGCCGTGATCCCCAGAGACCCCGCGGGTTTCATCCTGGCTTTGGTCTAGCTACGCTCGAGGCCTTTCCTGTCCCAACTGCCCAGGTCTGCGGCGGCCTCATAGGTGGTCTGGGCGAACTCGAGGATCATCTCGTCCGGGTTCGCGGCCGTCCTGACGTAGTCGTAGGGCAAGATGAACTCGCCCAGTTCTTTGCTGTAGAAGGCAGAT
>JAJYKO010000749.1 GCA_021788565.1 Chloroflexota bacterium | reverse complement strand
CGGTTAGGACGGCTCTGTCGGCGATGTCCCGCTTATCCACGTGCCGCGCCCGCAGCAGGGCCATGCGGAAGCGATTGAAAGCCTCTTCTCCCTGCAGCCTCGCGGCTTCGGCGGCGCGGAAGGCCCCCAGTCCCCTACTCCTAAACTCGTCCGGCTGCTCCCACAGCTTCCATTCTGGGCCCTGAATGTTGTTCACCTGTTCCAGCGGAAAGCTGTGCCACTCTACGTGAAGCCTGTCGCCGTACGTCTCCTTCACCTGGTGCAGCAGGACCGCTGCCTCGTAAACGTACGGTCAGGTGTAATCCATCCAGACATCCAGATGGATTTGGCCATCGTTCTGCATTTCCCATTCTCCCGATAGTGCTCGCGCAATGTGGATCCCCAGTATGTAAGGCCGTCTGTGCAAGAACAAGACCGAAGGGGCGCCAGGATGGCTACCGCAGCACGGGTTGCCGCCGCTGGGAGTGCTTGGCCACTTCGGTCGCCACCTTCTGCCCGAGCTCCACCGCGTAGTTCGTGCCGCGGTCCCAGGGGTAGACCTGGCTCATGCTCGCCCAGTACAGCCCAGGCAATGGAGTTGCCAGGGGCGGGATGTTGTGCGAGTGATCCACCGGTACGATGGGCTGGGCATAAGGCTCACGGTGCAGCCACGACGCCCGCACCCAGGAGCGGTCGAAGCGAGGGTTCACCCTCTTCAGCGACGGCAGGAACAGCTCCAGGAGCTCATTCTGGCTCATCTGGAAGTACTCGTGGGAGGGATCCAGATAGTCGCCGCAGTAGATCAGATGGTCGCCACCGTAGGGCTCGGTCCCGACGAAGTTGGTGTGCTCGACCAGCGCCAGGAAGGGGAACTCGTCCTTCGGCATGTTCATCCAGTAGACGTTTCTGGTCAGTTGGTTACGCAGGGCGATGGTCATCACGACGGCGCCCAGGGAACGCAGCTCTCGGATCTGCCCCAGGTAGGAAGGAGAGAGTTGCGGGACCAGCTTCGCTAGCAAACCCGGCGAGCCGGTGACGATGGCCGCGTCGAAGTCGCCCACCTCCGTGATGGCTGCATCCAGCCCCGGCGCCGAGGTGATCCGCCACCCGCCCTCCGGGATCTCCGAGAGGGCGGATATCGGCCGGCCCAATTCCACCCGAACGCCTTCCTTCAGCACGTGAGCAAGCAGCGCATCCACGAAGCCCTGGAAACCGCCGTCGAAGTAGCCAAGCCTGAAGCTTCGGGCCTTAAGGCGCGCCCAGAGCCACGACATGTTGACCTCGCTGGCATACGGGCCGAACTTGCCCTCCAGCAGCGGGTGCACGAAGGCCCAGTAGACGGTGTCGCCCATCCACTTCCGTGTCCACTCGGCGGCGGTGGACCTTTCGAGCGGCCGCCAATCCCGGACGCCGTACTTGAGATATGCCGAGACCAGCCCCATCCGGACGCGGTCTTTCGGGGGGAGCCCCGGGAACCTCACCACCGACAATCCGGTCGCGACGATGTCAGGCACCCCTACCTTAAGCGGACCGGCGCCGATGGCTTCCATCCCGCCCTGCAGGGTGCGGGGTCGCCCGTGCCACCACTGAGACGTGATCTGACGTCGGAATGAGAGCTTGTCATCGTAGCCGATCTCCTTCACCAGGCCACGGATGGCCCAGTCCGTCGAGAAGAGGTGGTGGTAGAAGCGCTCCAGCGGCCACTTCCACCGCTCGTCGCGGAAGCCCGATGCCAGTCCGCCCGCGCGGTCAGCCGCCTCGTACACGGTGACGGCGTGGCCGCCCTTGGCCAGATCGTGGGCCGCCGTCAGACCCGCGATCCCCGCTCCCAGAATAGCAATTCTCAAAGCAAGACCCCTGCATCATCTTGGACACTCGCCCTCGTGACCCTGTATAACAAAGGATATGCCATCTCGCGAGAATTCGCCAACACTGGAGCGGAAGCGGAGATAAGTCAGACCCGCGAGGTCTCGAAGACCTCGGGGGTCTGACGGCCCGTCACCCGTTCTCCGTTTGTCGATCACACCCCGCGCATGTTCAGGTCGGCGCCGCAGTAGCGGCACTTCCCGCCGGGGGCGACACCCAATAACTGGGCGCGGAAGCCACTGCGCTTCACAACCAGCTTCCCGCAGCCGGGGCAATAGGTATTCTCGGCGTCGGAGCCAGGCAGGTTGCCGGCGTAGACGAACCGCAGGCCCGATTGAAAGCCGATCTCTCGCGCTCTCATTATGGTGCTCACGGGCGTCGGCGGCAGGTGTGCCATCTCCGCGTGCGGGAAGAAGCGGGTCACGTGCCATGGCGTGTCGGGACCGAGGGCATCGCGGATCCATGTGGCGATGGCAGCGAATTGACCGGGATCATCGTTCACTGTGGGAACGATGTTGGTTACCACTTCCACGTGCATTCCCCAGTGCCGCCTTGCCCGCTCGGCCACGCGCAGGATCCCCTCCGGCCTCGTGACCCTGGCGAGGTCTTGGTACGGCTTCGCACCGAATCCCTTTACATCCACGCGGTAGGCATCCAGGAAGGGACCCATTTCGTCCAGCGCCGCCTCGGACATATATCCGTTGGTGACGTACGCGGTGTACATGCCGGCCTTTCGGGCAAGCCGGGCCGTGTCCAGCGTGTACTCCAGCCAGATGCTGGGCTCATTGTAGGTCCATGCGATCCCACCGCACCCGTACTTTTCGGCCAAAGCAATCGCACGCCTGGGCGAGATTTCCTCGCCATCGCCGCGCGCGTTTCCTTCGACCGCCCAGCCTGAGCCGGACGGCCTGGCGTAGGAGATCTGCCAGTTTTGGCAGTGCTTGCAGTGGAAGTTGCAGCCCCAGGACCCGAGGGAAAAGACCGTACTGGCCGGATGGAAGTGGAAGAGGGGCTTCTTCTCGATGGGATCGGCGTTGACGGAGGAGGCCGCGCCGTAAATAAGGGAGTAGAGGGTTCCTCCGTCGTTCAGCCGGGTACGGCAGACGCCAAGCTTGCCGTCCGCGATGCGGCACTCCCATTGGCAGACGCGGCACCGCACCGCGTTGCGGTCGAGCTTGTCGTAGAGAATAGCCTCGCGCTTCACGGTGGTCCACCAACTGACGTCTGACGGCATCTCTTGCCCAGCCGCCAGGTCTGCCCTACGCCCAAGCGGGCCGGCAGAGCCGCCGGCCCCTACACGTCATCTCTTTGTAGGGGCGGACCGCCGTGTCCGCCCGCCTGGTCGTGGTCTGTAGAACAATAGCTCTGCTGAACGGTTTATGCGTTGTCCGGCACGAAGTAGGTGCAGCAACCACCGCCGTCGAGGAGACATGCCTTTCGCTGCGGCTCGGTGCCGAGCAGTTCCCGCAGGAATATCTGGTCGATGGCGCACACGTCGCGGTTGCGCGCCGCAACCCGATAGAAGAGGCAGTTGTACTGGTGGATCAGGTAGCCCCCCTCCACCTTCTCGCAGGTCGTGAAGCCACCCATTTCGTCGAGAATCTGACTAGCGTCCTCGATGCGTCCCGCCATTCCGCCGTTCATCCTGCTCAGGAAAGTCTGCGCTAGCTCATGCCCGGTCATCGCCACGATGGCGCTGGGGTCACAGGCGACCCCTTCCCTCTGAGTGGCCTTGAGGAGATTCTCGGCCAGTAGATCGTAGCGCTTCGGGAAGATCTCTTCGGCCTTCGGCGTGAGAGAGTAAACCATTGCGGGACGGCCCGGTTTCTCGCGCAAGGTGGAGCGCCGCACGTAGCCGTCGCGCTCGACCACCACCAAATGGAGACGGACCCCCATAAGGGTCATGTTGAGAGCCTTTGCCAATTCCTGGACGGTTGCCCGCTCACGTCTCTTGAGGAGTTGGAGAATCTCCCATCGGGTTGACTGCATCGGCGTTTCACCCTC
>JAJYKO010000748.1 GCA_021788565.1 Chloroflexota bacterium | reverse complement strand
CCGTTCCCCACCTGAACCGCTCCCAACCCCAGACCGGCCTCCGCGCCGTCCACGTCCGTGCCGCCGACAGGGGGCACGCCCTCCTCCACCGACTCCCAGGGCAGGTACGCGCGATCGATCAGCCCCACGGTTGTGGTCTTCACCAATCCCCTGCGCTCAGCCTCTTTTACGAAGTCTTTGAACTTCGCGAAGCCGTATGCCTGCTCGTCGAAGTTTCCGATGCGGCTGGTGAGCAGCAGCTTGACTTGAGCAAAAACGTTGGGCCGCCCCTTCTCTCGAACAAACTTCACCACGTCCACCAGCGCCTTGATGGCGTCGTCCAATGAGGCTGCGGAACCGTTCTTGTTGGAGGAGGCGGGGGTCACGGGATCCACCATGACGTCGTAGGCCAGAAAGTGGTCCGCGGAGCTGGTTAGCTGCCAGCTGGTACTCCACGAGGTGCCGATCACCACCACCCGCTTGCCGCGAAGACGGAGCGTGTTGATGAGATGCACGAAGTCCCCATCGCCGGTCACCAGCACGAAGGTGGTGATGTTGGGATTGGAGAGGGATCCGTCCACGCAGTCCACGGCGAGCTTCACGTCCACGCTGTTCTTGCGCCTGGGAGCGCCGCCTTCCGGCGAGTCGTTGAAGCCGAGGATGGTGGTAGGTACGTAGATAGGCTCGATCCCCGCGGAGTAAAGGTCATTGGGATCCCGAAGGTGTTGGCCTTCCTGCCAGTTGGCGTATGCCTTGGCAGCCACCACCCTGCCGTACTTGGTCGCTGCCTCCTTGATCGCCATGGCATTCGGGAGGCGATTCTCCCTGTTCAGCAGGCTGTACTTAATGTTTTCCCAATCGATGTATAAAGCTACATCGCCCTCAGGTGGTTGGTGCAAGTAAAGTTCCTCCGGCAATCAGCTGTCAGCCATCAGCCATTGGCTGATCACTCAAGATGCAGCTAATGTACCATTAGCAGGGCCGCCATCAATGCGATAAGTTCCACAAACAAGGTGGCCCCGGCCATTACCCGCCCCGCATCTCTTTGCCAGGCGTGAACGCCGGCCGCGACTAGCCAGTTAACCACCAGGATGAACATGCCGATGATCGGGATTCGGAGGGCGTCCGCCTTCGGCACGATCACGTCCGGGCGCCCCGCCGAGTCGAAATGCAGCGGTATCGACGACGGCAGACTCCCCAGCCTGAACCCAACGTACGCGAAGGACGCGAGCAGAACCACCAGCGCCGCCGCGACCAGGGATAGTCCCACCCGATCGTGAAACAGTGACACCTTCGGGACTATCGTTCCCTCGCTAACCGGTTCCGGCGCCTGTTCGGGCTCATTCTCTGCGAGCGCTTCCAGCCGTCCCACGAGCTGGCTCCGGAACTCTTTCGCGTCCACTGGCGTGATAACGTACGCTTGCTCCGCCGCCGTAATCACGACCGCCGTCAACGGACTGGTGCTTGTCCCACAAAATCTGGCCCTTTCAAGCTCCGTCCCGAAAGCCGTCCCGATGTAGAAGCCCGGCAAGCTCAATCCCTTGATCCGCGCCTTTCTGCCAAGCCGGCGACCGCCGTAGACGCCGTCGATCCGCCCCATCGGCACGATCTCGCGCATCCAGAGGCAGGAGATTGTCAGCGTCTCTGCCTCCAGCCGGTAGCGCATGGAGTAGTAGCCCGCCGTGATGGCTGCGGCGCCGAGCGCCGCCAGCGCTCCGACCGTACCCACCAGCGCGGCAAAGATGCTCGCGACCCCCACGGGCTGAGCCAGCAGATAGACCCAGGCCAGCGCGGAGCAAAGCGCCAGTGCCGAGCTGACGGCGAGGGCTCGCCGGCCCGCGGCCGACGGCAACGGGCGCCACTCTGATCGGTTGATCTGAAGTTGAGCTTCCTGGGTGTCTTCCTGCACCTTCACCCGCGCTGTCTGGAAGGATAGAAAAGGAGGCGGCCAGACTATAACAGCCGCTTCTGAAGACAGTCAAGGGAAGCTACTGATGGGCAACTAACCTGCCATCTTGCCCCCAGGCATGTTGCATCAAGAGCCGGAAATGCCGTGGCAACAACCACCGGTGCATGGAGAATATGCAATGATACAAGGTAAATATACGATATGCCTTGGAGATAGGAGGCGATGGCTGTATGATACAGGGCGGAGGATTACTATCATGAAGACACCGACGATAGTGGGCGAGACCACGATCACAGGCAGGAATCAGGTGAGCCTGCCAGCAAAGGGTATGCGAGAACTCGGGTGGAGCCGGGGAGACCGGCTCCTCGTAGAGGTCTTCGGCGAGGACATTCTAGTGCTCGTACGGCGACCGGAACGCTGGACAGAGGCTTTTTCCGGACGGCTCGCGGGGGTTTACGGGACTCACGAGGAGAACATCCGGTGGCTAGAAGAGGAGCGTGCTAGCTGGCAAGGGGAGAAAGAAGAGTGACGGCCGCCTCGCTTGATCGAGCCCTTGGAGATGCAGAACGGGCCCTCATCGACAGCAGCGCGCTCATCTCCTATCACACTCCTCTGGAGGTGGTCCATCCCCTGGCAAAGCAGCTGCTCGGCCGCATCGAGGACGACCAGGACCCTCTGCACGGCTATTTCTCGGTAGTGAGCGCGGCCGAGATCCTGATCAGACCGCGCCGCGCGGGCATAGGTGAGTTCACTTTCATGCATGCGTTCCTGACCAGCTTCCCCAATCTCACATCTCTCCCCATGGACCTGACGGTCGCCACCCAGGCCGCTACTCTGCGAGCCGTTACCGGCATTCCCCTGCCCGACGCCATCGTGGTTGCCTCAGGATTGCTGGCTGGCTGCGAAGTCATCGTGAGTAATGACTACCGATGGGAGCGCAGGCTCGCCCCCCTATTCAAAGAGTTCAAGTGGGTGTACCTTGGTGACCACGCCTGATTGCCTCCCCCGACGATCGCGGTATAGGACCTTTTTTCTATTGCCCCTCCAAGAGGTCTCCCTATCCTATTCGCAGCTGCTGCAGGCGCGGCAGGGCAGCAGGCCAACTGAATAGCCAACGAAGGGGGGAGGTCACCATGAACGGGTGGAAGAGGTCCTTCGGGCGGTCCAACGGCGTCAAGGTTTTCTACCGGCTGATCAACGTGATCACCATCGTTGGCCTCCTGCTCAGTCTGGGCGGGGGAATACTGCCCGTACTGAGCGTCTAGGCGGCCTCCATCTCGTCGGCACCGAAGAAGCCGGTCGGGAAGGCCACGGCAGTCCCCACGGCAACCACCGCGGCCAGCCCAACGGCGACGAGCGCGGCCGCCAGCGCCACTGCTACTGGTGGTGGCACCGGCAAGCCGACAGCCAACCCGAAGAAGAACCTCACGGCCACGGCGAGCCCCGCTCCCTCCGGCACAGCGACCGCCGGCCCTACGGCGAGCGTTTCCCCAACAGCGACCGCCACGCCGGTGGCCACAGCCACACCCACTCCGACGGGCACATCTTCGGTGCCCCGTACCAAGCCCACGAGGACTGCCGGAAATCAAGGCGCGACGGCGCCCTCACCGCTGGTTGTCGCCTCCATTCCCCTGCAGAATATTAGCTGGGCAGGTCCCCTCACGCACATCTACGTCAGTGACGACCTCAGCAGCCAGATAGCCCACATAAGTGATAGCACCTACGAGTTCTATCCCCCCAATGTTGCGCCCGGCGACTCGGGCACGTTCCTGGTTGTGGACGGGGCCCTTTATGCCCCGAACTTCGTCAGCCACGGCGTTTCGGCCACGGGCGACCTGGGGAGCGACACCTACTGACTCCCTCTACCGCCTAAACTCGGCAAGCGGGACGACCGACGCCACGTACGGCTACGACCCCGCGGGCAACCGCGTCACCATGGGGGGCACGACCTACTCCTACGACAGGGC
>JAJYKO010000747.1 GCA_021788565.1 Chloroflexota bacterium | reverse complement strand
AGATCGGGGGCAACTCCCTGGATAGGATCGCCTTCTGGAAGGTGGAGGGGGAGGTGGAGCACGAGGCCGAGATCCTGCGCCGCCAGGAGTTGGATCCGCCTCCGAGCCGGTATCTCTCCCACAGCATCGTACTGGAGGACATGGTGAGGGCGATCAGGGAGGATCGGGAGCCGGCCACCAACGGGCGAGAGGGCCGGAAGTCACTGGCCCTCGTGCTGGCGCTGTACGAGTCCGCCCGAGACCGGTGCGAGATCCAGGTGCGAGAGGCGCAATGATCAGCCCAACTGCCAGGATTTACCCCAACGTTCGCCTCGGGGAAAACGTCGAGATCGGTGACTTCGCCATCGTCGGCGTGCCGCCGCGGGGCAAGGCCGACGGGGAGTTGCCGACTGTGATCGGGGACGGGGCGGTGATCCGCTCGCACAGCGTAATCTACGCCGGCAACGTGATAGGCAGTCATTTCCAGACCGGTCACCACGTTATGGTCCGCGAGGAGAACGAGATCGGCGACGATGTCAGCGTCGGGACGAGCTCAGTGGTGGAGCACCACGTCCGGATCGCCAATGGAGCCCGCATCCACACCCAGGCATTCGTGCCCGAGTACTCGGTGCTGGAAGAGGGGGCGTGGATCGGTCCCAACGTGGTGCTTACAAACGCCCTCCATCCCCTCTGTCCCAAGGCGAAGGAGTGCCTGAAGGGCCCGACTATCAAGCGAGGGGCGAAGATAGGGGCCAATGCGACTATCCTGCCCTACGTCGTGGTGGGGGAGGACTCCCTGGTGGGGGCCGGCTCGGTGGTGGTGAAGGACGTGCCTCCCAAGACGGTGGTAGCTGGCAACCCGGCCCGGGTAATCAAAGGTATTGGCGAGTTGACCTGTCCCCTGGAACTGATCGACTCGCCATATGGAGGTGAGCTATGAAGATCCCTCTCTGCGACCTGAGGGCCCAGTACGAGTCGATCCACGACGAGATTGACGACGCCATCAAGAGCGTGATCGCCAGGACCAACTTCATCCAGGGACAGGACGTGCGTCTCCTGGAGAAGGAGTTCGCCGCATTTTCTGGGGCCAGCTTCGGGGTCGGGACGTCTTCTGGCACCGACGCCCTGCACCTGGCCCTCCTGGCCCTGGGCGTAGGTCCGGGTGATGAGGTGATCACTACCCCCATGACCTTCACGGCCACTGCCGAGGCCGTCTGCTACTGCGGGGCTCGGCCTGTCCTGGTGGAGGTCGAGCCCAAGACCTATAACCTCGACCCGAACAGGATAGATGCGGCCATCACCCCGAAGACCAAGGTGATCATGCCGGTCCACCTGTACGGGCGGCCGGTCGACATGGATCCGATCCTGGAGGTAGCCCGGCGGCACGACCTGGCGGTGCTGGAGGATGCGGCTCAGGCTCACGGTGCCGAGTACAAGGGCAGGCGGGCTGGCTCCATCGGGAAAGCTGGCTGCTTTAGCTTCTACCCTGGCAAGAACCTGGGGGCGTACGGCGACGCCGGCATGATCGTGACGAACGACGAGAAACTCGCTAGCTGGTGCTCTATGATGGCCGACCACGGCAGAACCGAGAAGTACAGCCACGACTACGTGGGGTACGGCAAGCGTATGGACACCATCCAGGCGGCTATCCTGAGGGCGAAGCTGCGCCACCTGGAGGAGTGGACGAAGGCGCGTCTCGAGAAGGTGGCCGCCTACAACCGGATGCTGTCCGGACTCGTGGAGACCCCTTATGATCCCGAGTGGGCGAGGAGCGTGTACCACCAGTACGTGATCCGGGTGCCCGAGAGGGACCGGGTCTTCGCCCAGATGAAGGAGGCCGGGGTGGGTGTGGGTATCCACTACCCTATCCCGTTGCACTTGCAGCCTGCATACGCATACCTCGGCTACAAGAAAGGGGACTTCCCCGAGAGCGAGCGGGCGGCGGACTCGGTGCTCTCCCTGCCGCTCTATCCAGAGATGACGGGTGAGCAGCAGCAGTACGTCGTGGACGAGTTGAAGAAGGCGCTGTAGCACGGAGCGGCGTGTAGGAGATTGTAGCCGCAGGCTTTAGCCTGCTCAGATTCGCCGCAGGACGCGCAGGCTTCAGCCTGCGGCTACAGGGCTTCTTTAGAGGCCTCAGCCTCTGGGGAAAGTCTTGATCTTCAGGAACAGATGAAAGTCCTCTTCGTAACACAGGTTGTGGATCGGCACCACGAAAACCTGGGGGCAATCCACGGCTGGATCTCCGCGCTGGCCAGGGAGGTAGAACACGTCCATGCCATCGCCCTCAGCGTGGGCGACGTCGACCTCCCTCGTAACGTCACTCTATACTCGCTGGGCAAGGATCGCCGGCACGGCAAGCTCCACCAGATGCAGGCCTTTCAGTCCACGGTCGCGCGGCTGGTTCTGCGCAGGAGGGTGGATGTCTTCTTCCCCCACATGGTACCGCTGTACGCCATGCTGGTAGCCCCTTACAGGCTGCTCTTCGGCATCCCATCAGTGATGTGGTACGCTCACAACACAGCCAACCTGAGATTGAGGCTGGCCAACCTGTGCGTCGATCGCTTCGTTACCGTGTCGAGGGACAGCTTCCCGCTGGGGATGGCGAAATGCGACGTGGTGGGCCACGGCATCGAGACGGACGTTTTCGCCCCTGCCGATCGCCCGTCGGACGGCCGAACTCGTTTCCTCAGCCTGGGAAGGATCTGTGCCCGCAAGGACCAGGATACTCTCGTCTCCGCGGCGGACATCCTTGTGAACCGCCTGGGCCGCCGTGACGTGGAGTTCGTCATCGCCGGAGGGCCGCTCGTCGCTGAGGATCATGCCTATTTCGAACGGTTGAGATCCCGTGTGCGGGACTCAGGGCTGGAGCAGTTCGTCAACTTCCCGGGAAGTGTTCCGCACTCGGAGGCAGTGCAGCAGGTGCAGGCGTGTGATTTCTTCGTGAACATGCACGCCGAGGGAGGCCTTGGCAAGGCAGTGCTCGAAGCGATGAGCTGTGGGAAGCCGGCCTTTGTGTCGACTCCCACCTACTATGACCGGTTCCGCGCCTATGGCGAGCGCTTCCTCTTCGAGCCGCGGAACCACGAGGATCTGGCCCGAAAGATGGCAGCTGTCACCGAGATGACCGCGGAGGAGAGAGACAAGATAGCCCGCGACCTCAGGAACTGGGTGGTTGAGGAGCACGACGTAGGGCGCCAAATGTCGCGCATCGCCGGCGTGCTGCGCGCCGTTAGGGGAGGGAAATAGCCATCTACGTTCGTATCACCCTCGACGGCGATCCCATCCAACAGACCCGGCACCGGTACGCGCTGGAGACCCTGCTCTCTACCATCGGCGTGCCCTTCGAGTTCGCTTCGCCGCCCTCCCAAAGGGGATGCGAAGGCGCCGCCGATGACGGAGACGGAGTTCCCCGCTTAGAATTGATCTCGGGCAACGGGGCAGTCGGCAACATGTCCACACTAGCGACTGTTAAGTTGCCGGACTTCCCGGCGGGGTTCCCCCCCGCGATAGGGCCGGCAGGGCCGCCGGCCCCTACACCGTTCAATCCATCACTCGACCCGGCCTTTGCGTCGCTGGCACGTTCAGAGGAATACGTCGTCTCTGCCCGCGACCAGTACGAACGCTTCTTGTGGGCTTACACCGCCATGCAGCCAGCGGAAGCCGCCGTTCGACCCGTCGTCAGCGAGTATGCCCGCGATCTATTGGCACGCATCAGGGAGACCGCCCAGCGGGAAGCCCTGCCGATGATCCGCAAGGAGTCCTGGCCCCACGCGAGACCGATGGCGGCCTGCCTCACCCACGATGTGGACGCTGTTCGCCGGGGGAAACTCCCGAGGGGCGTGGCCGGCAACGACGTGCGCGCCGCCATCCAGGC
>JAJYKO010000746.1 GCA_021788565.1 Chloroflexota bacterium | reverse complement strand
TGCGTGGCGGTCGTAGTGGCCGCCGGTGTGGGCATCGGTGTGGCCACCGGGGTGGCGGTCGCGGTGGCAGCTGGTGCACTTACGAGCGAGACAGAGGCGGCGGAAGTCGGCGATTGTTGGGGCGTTGTGGCGTCTGAGGGCCACAAGCCAGCCTCCTTTGCCAGGTCGCCACCGTTGGCCACAGTCACGTCGCCCTTCTTCGCCCACGGGACGTCTTCCTTCCAGAATTGGAAGGTGGCCCTCTGGGCCCTTATTACGTAGGAGTTGCCCATATCAGCGTAGGCAACGGGAAGGCCAAAGTGGTTGATGGGGTCCGGGTCGGCGAAGTAGCGGGCCTTTATGGCCTGGTTCTGCTCCAGGAAAGCCTGATGCCGCCTGACCACCTGATCCCACGACAGACCAATGTCCGGCGTCACGTCAAACGGGATGGGGGTCTGCCGGTAACTGAGTAACCATCCGTCCTTGCCTTTATCGTGAAGGGCATCGAAGGTGTTCAGAAACCAGACCTGCTTGACGTCGGGTCTCCACTGGAATACCACTTTCTGCATCGCCTGGGTCACGAAGCCGTCGTACATGAAGCGGTTTGTTACCGGATAACCCAGAACGTACGGCCCTCCCAGTGCCTTATACGCGTCCCAGAAGGTCACCCCGTCTGCGTTGGTGATGGCGTAACCGGTGGTGGAAGTACCCAGGGGCGAGCCGTCGGCCTGTGTGTAGAAGTGCCCATTCGAGATATCGTAGTCGAGACCAGTGGGCGCGGCGGCGGTCTCGCCGCTCGGAGCCGCGGCGGTACTGCCGGGCAACATCAACAAGATCGAAGATAGGGCAAGAGCAAGCAGCAGGTACCGTCTGTTCAAGGCAACCTCCCGAACTCAATCAATATGGAAGTGAGCCGCTTTCTGGAATAGTGGAGGGCTGTGATCTGACTCTACCGCGCAGGTCTCGATGAAGTGATGGAATTATATGGTGGCGGGCATTCTGTTACAAGCATCGGCGGCAGCGCATCCGCGGCGAATTGGGAGGTCAGTGTGTTTTCGCATCTATGTCTTTACAAATGTGGCGGTCTGGCATAGAATAGTGGCACCGTATTAGACTGAGGGACCGAGTTGTGTCCCTCAGTCTTTGCTAATTTCCCGGACATTCGGGCCGCAATTCGACTGCGGAAACGGGCGGTCGCAAACAGGAGACTGTTGTGGAGAAGAGTGTTTACCTCACGCGTGAGGGCCAGGCTAAGCTCGAAGAGGAATTGCACCATCTCCGAACCGAGCGGCGACATGAGGTTGCGGAGCGGATCCGTCGCGCCAAGGAGTTCACGAACACGGTAGATAACGCCGAGTACGACGATGCCAAGAACGAGCAGGCTTTCGTTGAGGGTAGGATTCAGTCCTTGGAACGGCTGTTGGCAAACGCGGTGGTTATCGACGACCATGCTGCCCCCTCTGGATACGTTCGGCTCGGTTCCCACGTCACCGTTACTGATGTCGATGGGAACGAAGACGTTTACACCATCGTCGGTTCAGCGGAAGCCGAGCCAAACGTCGGCAAGATATCGAACGAGTCACCTATCGGACGCGCCCTCCTCGGGCACATGGTTGGAGACAAGGTGTCCGTGGCCGCCCCGGGGGGCAGTTTCGATCTGACTGTCAAGACTGTGGCTTAGCGGCATGGCGTACGCAGGGCACAGCCCTCTGCGCAGTTGACCTCAGATGCCGAAATCCCGGGCGACCTGACTGGAAGGATGGCTTGACCATCCTTCCTTTGCTGAGTGGCCAGATCGGAAGGTGCTGGGCTTGGACTCACACGCGGAATCCCTGGTTGAGCAACGCATAAGAAAACTGCGAGAGTTGAGGGACAGAGGCGTAAATCCCTATCCCTACAGTTTCGATCGGACTCATCTGGCGGCGGAAACCATCGCGGGGTTCGATGCCCTCCAGGGCACGGAGGTGCGGCTCGCGGGACGGCTGCTGACGGTTCGTTTGATGGGCAAGGCGAGTTTTGCCCACATACAGGACGTGTCCGGCCGCATCCAGATCTACGTTCGGCGGGACGAGGTGGGCGAAGAACAGTACCAGCTGTTCAAGGATCTGGATATCGGCGACCATGTAGGAGTGGCCGGCAAGCCGTTCCGAACCCGAACCGGCGAGATAACGATCCACGTCCAGGGTCTTACCCTTCTGTCCAAGTCTTTGCGCGGCCTCCCGGAGAAGTGGCACGGACTGACGGATGTAGAGAAGCGGTACCGGCAGCGATACCTCGATCTGATATCTAACGACGAGGTTCGCCAGCTGTTCGTCACACGTAGCCGCATCATCGATGGCCTCCGGCGTTACCTGGTCGACAACGGCTTCCTGGAGGTAGAGACTCCCATCCTCCAGCCGATTCACGGGGGCGCGGCGGCCAGGCCCTTCGTCACTCACCACAACGCCCTGGATAGGGACCTCTATTTGCGCATAGCGCTGGAGCTCTACCTGAAGCGGTGCGTTATCGGCGGCATCGAGAAGGTATTCGAGATCGGTCGCAACTTCCGCAATGAGGGGATCTCCACAAAACACAACCCAGAGTTTACGATGCTCGAGCTCTACCAGGCATATACCGACTATAACGGCATAATGGCGCTGCTCGAGGACATGGTGCCGTCTATCGCGGGCCAGGTGCTGGGAACTACTAGCGTGGAGTACTCCGGTCACGTCATCGAGCTTGATGCACCGTGGCCCAGGATTCGGCTCAGGGATGCTATCCGCGACGAGAGCGGGATCGACTACGAGGAATATCCTACCGCGGCGTCCCTGTATGAGGCCGTGAGCGGGGCCGGCGTCCATGTGGAGCCCAACAGCACCCGCGCGAAGCTGATCGACAGCCTCCTGAGCACTTTCGTGGAGCCCAAGCTGATCCAGCCGACCTTCCTCATCGATTACCCGGTCGAGATGTCGCCGCTCGCGAAGCGGAAGCGCGACGATCCCGCTGTTGTGGAGCGGTTCGAGGCTTTCATCGGCGGGATGGAGATCGCAAACGCCTTCAGCGAGCTGAACGACCCGATGGACCAGCGCGAGCGGTTTGAGCAGCAACTGGCTGAGCGGGCCGCTGGGGACGAAGAAGCCCAGCCCATGGACGAGGACTTCCTTGTAGCGCTGGAACACGGCATGCCGCCCACGGGCGGTCTCGGTGTGGGGATCGATCGACTGGTCATGCTGTTCACCGGAAACAACTCGATCCGCGAGGTGATTCTGTTCCCCCAATTGCGGAGCAAGGAGTGAACCAGTTGGTCTCGGAGGCGGGTGCGTGACGTACCCTCTCTATGTCGCCTTCGTCTGGCACATGCATCAACCTTCGTATCACGACCCGGAAAACCATGAGCTAGTTCTCCCCTGGGTGCGACTCCATGCCACCAAGGACTACCTCCACATGGTGGATGTTCTGGAGGATTACCCTGACGTCCACGCTACCTTTAACATAGTCCCCTCGATGGTGGAGCAGCTCGAGGGGTATGTGGCGGGCACGCTCGTCGACCGCGCGTGGGACGTGAGCCTCAGCTATCCCCTCACGTCTGATGACAAGCGGTACATAGACTCTCTCTTCTACAGTGTCAATCGGGATAAGTTCATTCGCGCGTATCCGAGGTACGAGCAGCTCCTGCGCGTTCGGGAGCAGGCCGCGGGAGACCTTGACCTGCTCAGCGAAACTTACTGGAGGGACCTCATCGCCTGGTTCAACCTCGCGTGGATCGACCCCGGCTGGCTTCGTCGGGACCCGACGCTCCGGTCCTTGGTCGCCAAGGGTTCGCATTTCACCCACGAAGATATCGTCACTATCCTCGCCAAGCACAAGGAGGCCATGGGTAAAACTCTCGCCGCCTATCG
>JAJYKO010000745.1 GCA_021788565.1 Chloroflexota bacterium | reverse complement strand
GTCGTTCCAGATGTTGATCGGGGCAGATAGTGCCCTGTTGGCGGTGGTCATCACCACCGGGAAGCGCATCCCAGCGATGTTGAACAGCACCTCGGCCATCAGCATGATGCCCTGGGAGGAGGACGCGGTGTAGGCCCGGGCCCCCACGGCGCTCGCGCCTAACACCGCTGAGGCGGCGGAGTGCTCGCTCTCCACCCGGACGAACTCGGCCTTTAGCTCTCCGTTGGCCACGAGCTCGCTCAGCTCCTGCACGATGTGGGTCTGCGGGGTGATGGGATATGCGGCGATCACCTGGGCACGCACAGCCTTGATCGCCTCGGCAACGGCTACAGAACCCTCGACAACTTTACGCATGGTCGGCCTCCGGCTCCATCACGATGTCCCCCACGGGGCACTCCTGGGCGCAGATCCCGCAACCCTTGCAGTAGTCCAGGTCCGTGGTGTATTTCTTCTTCTCCACGGCGAAGACGACCGAGTCAGGGCAGACCATCTCGCACAGTCGGCAGCCAGTGCACTTCTCCTGCAGGAAGATTGGCCTGCTACTCCGCCAGCTGCCGGTCTTGTTGGCGAGGCTCCCCTTCGGCTCTCCGTAGAGACCTATCGTGATCTTCATCGGAAACTCCTTGTCGGTTCTAAGTTCCGGGTTCTGGGTTCTGAGGACCCGCGGGAACAGAACTCAGAACTCAGCACTGCTCTAGCGCTTTGTGGTGAGAACCTGGCCCACTACCATCTCGTACGCCCGGCGCACGGCCTCCACGTTCTTTGTGGCTATCTTCCCCTCGCCGAAGTTCTGGACGATCGCCTTCTCCAGGGATTCGATCTTCACCTCGCCGGTGGCGGCGGCAAAAGCCCCCAGCAGCGGCACGTTGGCCCTGTCCTGCCCCAGAATCTCGAGGGCGATCTCGGAAGCGGGGACGGTGATGATCTTCGCGTCGGTCCTGCCGGTCAGGGCCGCGACTTCGCCGCTGTAGTTGATGATCGCCAGACCGTCGGGCTTCAGCCCGTCGAATACCCCGAAATCCTCCGACACCGCCAGAGAGGGATCGACCACCAGTATGTAGTCTGGTGCGTGGACCCTGCTGCGAAGCTGCACCTTGCTATCGTCTATGCGGACGAAGGCGTTCATGGGGGCGCCCATACGCTCTGCCCCGAAGTGTGGGAAGGCAAGGGCATACCTCCCCTGCTCGAAGGCGGCCATAGCCAGAATACGCGCGGTGGTTATGGCCCCTTGCCCAGCCCGAGCGTGGACTCGGATCTCCTTCATCGGCGAATCTCCCCTCTTCCAGGCTGATGATGACGCGATTATATACGGCTCAGACACAAATTGCAGAAGCTGGCGGTAGGCCGCTACGGATCCTAATTGGAGAGGTTTTCCTCGGTTTCGCTGGTGTCGATGCCGGCTATCTCGTGACGGAGGATGGCGCGGGCCTCTCTTCCCACGTCAAGGTCCAAACAGTCGCAATAGGTGGAATAGACCGCCTTGTCCAGCAGGTGAATATCGAATTCGCCCGCGTCCAGCAGCGGTCCGCCCTCTCGACGGATGGACACCATGCGGCGCAGCCGCTTGAGGAAGAAACGTTGCAGATACTTGGGTGCACCGGTGTTGTTTACGTTGCGGTTGCCGTTGTCCTGCGATATCAGGTTGCCCAACTCGTACCTCCGCGGAGTGACCGCGAGTGCGTCACCGTCGATCACTGACGGTCAAATGCTACCACTAGCGGGGGATATTTGTCAATTATGTCAGACAGCTACCTGAAAAACTATGTTGTCGCGACCCCCGCCAATCCCCACCCGTAGGGGCGGACCGCCGTGTCCGCCCGCCCCGGCATGCGACCAACATGCGCCACATGCCGGCCGTCATGCGACCTGGCAATACTTCCTGTACAGGGGCAAATACGTCTTGGCATCCCGGGTAACGCAGCCCGCCATCCCGTCGTCACGCATCAACTGTGTACACTTGCTGCAAGCCGTGCAGCTCTGCTTAGGGTCGAGCGCTCCCTTCTCCAGCAGGTCCCGCGCGAAATCGGGATAGGCGAATGCCTGGCGACCCAGGCCCGCCACCTTCACCCAGCCGTTCTTGAGATTGGCTGCCGCTGCCTGCGGGAAGAACTGGCGCAACCAGGAGTAGCCGGTACCCATAACCACCATCTCCGGCACGGCCTGCTGCAGCGTCCGGCCGACCCGGAACAGCCTGTCGACCCCCTCCAGCGGATGCTCGTCCGGCACCGGCACGCCGCGGCTCGGCTGGTCAAATGGACGTGTCAGGTGCGGCATGTAATAGGGGTTTCCCGCCGTCACATTCAGTAGCCGCACACCCTTCTCGTACAGCAACCGCACCAGGCGGATCGGCTCTTCGAGATCCTCCTTGCCTTCGATGTCCGTGTCCATTCCCCACGAATACGGATATGTCAGCCCGTCGCAGGCGCCCAGCCGGACCGCGACCAGGATGCCCGGAACTGCCTCTCGCACCTTGGACACCACGTTCAGCAGGAACCGAGTGCGGTTCTCGAAGCTTCCTCCGTAGCGGCCAGGCCGGGTGTGGCCCGCCAGCAGCTCCGCCGAAAGATAGCCGTGTGTGGTCTTGATGTCCACGGCCTGGAAGCCCGCTTCGTAGGCCAGCTTCGCCGCGACCACGTACCTGCCCTCTAGCGTCTCCAGCTCGTCGTCGCTGATGATGGGATAGTCGGCGGCCAGGTTGTGGCGCGGGTCCAGGATCGGGTTGCGAAAGGCGATGATCGGCGCTGCCTTGTCCACGGGCCTGCTGTACCGCCCGGAATGGGTGAGCTGGACCACCGTCACCGGTCGCTTGCCGGCGCCGAACTGCTCTTCGCTGATCTGGTCGATACGCTTGACCAGGCGGGCGAACTCCCCCACCGTGCCTTCGTGCAGCCATAGCTGGCGAGGATTGGCCCGGCCCTCCGCTACCACCGCGGTGGCCTCGAACCACAGGATCCCGGCGCCGCCGTGGGCGAACCGCTCGTAGCGGCGGACCGTGAGCTCCGCAGGCGCCCCGTTCGCAGTACCGTCGCAGCCCTCCATCGGGTGAATCCCCAGGGAGTTGGGGGAAACCAGATCACCTATCGTCACGGGCCGCGCCAGAGGCGATAGGTCCTCTTCGAATCTGATATCCGCCCCTAGCTGGGCTATCTTTGTCTGCAGCTTGTCCATGGACCTGAAGTTGAACTTCTCGTGCGCTGCCATGCTTTTCGATCGCTCTTTCTTCGAATCCCTCTTGCTGGAGAGGGCAGAGTGAAGTGCCCGCGAGCTGGGCGTTGTGGTGGCACCGCGGGGCCGCGGTAGCCGGTGTTCGGAAAACGGGTGTCATGGTATAGTGGGGCATGTAGTGTGTCAACAATTGCTCATCACTCACAATGCTGTTGGGGGGAGTATGACCAAGAAAGTTGTGTCCTTTGGTGAAATGTTACTGCGGCTTTCGCCGCCCGGTTTCCTGCGGATCGAGCAGACCCGTTCGTTTGATGTGGAGTTTGGTGGAGGGGAGGGGAACGTCGCCGTGTCCCTGGCCCGCTTCGGTGTGCCGGTCGAATATGTGACCCGGCTGCCCAAGAACGAGGTAGCCGATTCCTGCATTGCTTTCCTCAGACACTGGGGTGTGGGCACCAGTCACATCGTCCGGGGCGGCGAGCGCATGGGCATCTACTTCCTGGAGAACGGCGCCGTCCAGCGAGGGAGCAAGGTGGTTTACGATCGCGCGGGCAGCGCCATATCCGCGATCGAGAAGGGTATGGTCGACTGGGAGAAGGTGTTCGAGGGAGCTGATTGGTTCCACATCACGGGCATCACACCCGCCATCTCCAAGGGTGCGGCGGATGTCAGCATCGAGGCTGCCCAGACCGCTCGAAAG
>JAJYKO010000744.1 GCA_021788565.1 Chloroflexota bacterium | reverse complement strand
GAGTAGGCCGCTGGCGAGGTCCCGATTCACGGGCCTTTTCCGTCGGCCCCTCCCCGAACGGTGCATGCGTTCTTTCAACGCACACCGCTCTCCAGTGACCTATGCCGCGATCCGCTGCCCTGTTGGCCGCCCAGCATGGATGGCCTCATGGCAGTCTCGGCAAATGACCAGCGTCTTCCGTTTCCTCGCGGCCATCAAGCGAGACCAATCTGGAACCTCTTTGCGCCCACGACGCTTGAGGTCTGCCAGCTTTCGCACGTGATGCACCTCAACCCTCAGGGTGCTGCCACACAGCTCACACTCGTCGGCCTGGAGCCGCCTCAGCAGTTCCGCGCCCTTGGTGTAGGCCGTAGGTGGTCGCTGGTCTACGAGGACCGCGTCCTTCCGGCGCCGTATCGCAAAGCCTCCGAACCGAGCCACCAGGGGTTGCTTCCCTTCCCCTCGCTCGACCATCGCCTGGAAGCACCTGAGCGTGCCCGTGGGCGTTGTGATGCTGGTTCGGTACTGTCGAACCATCTTCATCACGCTGCTCTTGTGCCTGTTGGCGAGGGTCTTGAGCATCGAGGTCTCCATGGTCCACTTTAGCCGGTAGAGCCTACCGACGTTGTGTGCCAGGAGATAGTAGTTGACGTAGCCTCGAAGTTCCGACCCATACCGACCGATGATGCTGAAGTCATCATCGTCCAGCATGTCGGGTCGTGACATCGGCTTGCCACGTCGCTCGTATCGGGAGCAGGTCGATACGATCACGTCCCAGGGGACCTTCAACATGATGTGTCCGTTGACGCTCCGCCGCCTCCGAGAGTCCAGCTTGTCGTCAGCGTGCATGCTGCAGATCTCGTAGCCAAGGAACCGCGCCGCTTTGCTGCCGGCGTGCGTGATCAGGGTCTTGTCTTCCGACAACTCCAGCTTGAGGTGATCGCGCAGGAAGGTACGGAGTCGGGCCTTGATCTCCTTGGCTTCTGCCTTGGGACCGGCGAATCCCAGCAGCCAGTCATCCGCGTAGCGAAGGTAGTGCAGGCGTCGAAAGTTGGGGTCGTCGGGGGCCTGAGAAGGAAGCTGCTGACCGGCCTTGAAGGCCGCTCGTGCTTCTTCTATTCGGCCTCGATGTCTCAGCCATCGCGCTCGCAGCATGATCCTCGTGTACAGCGGATGCCGTTGTCGTTGCTCGCCTCGGTTGTAAGCGGGTAGCAGTTCCTGCTCGACGAACTGATCCAGCTTGTTCAGGTAGATATTCGAGAGGACTGGAGAGAGAACATCGCCTTGCGGAACCCCGCTTAGAGTTGTCCCATACCGCCAGTTCTCCATGTATCCAGCCTGGAGCAGTCGCCGGATCAGCTCCAAGAAGCGGTTGTCGTGGATCTTGTCGCCGAGCACCCGTAGCAGGACCTGATGGTCGATGTTATCGAAGCACCCTTTGACATCACCCTCGATGAACCACTTCGCCCCTGTCCAACCGCGCTGCACCTCGCTTAGGGCGGTGTGGCAGCCGCGATTGGGGCGGAAGCCGTGGGAGCGGTCCGAGAACTGGGGCTCGAAGTAAGCCTCCAGGATGGAGCGCATCACCTCCTGCAGCAGCTTATCGGACCAGGTGGGTAGTCCGAGTGGACGCAGTTTCCCGTTTCTCTTAGGGATGCGTACCCTTCGGACGGGCGTCCATCGAAATCGCTCATGACGCAGTTCGTCGATGACCTGATCGATCTTCGCCTTGTTCATCCCATCCACGGTCTCCGGTGTAACCCCTGGTGTCATGGCCCCGTGATTGGCATACAGACGGGCGTAGGCACGCAAGTACAGGTTTCGGTTGTAGAACAGGGAATACACCCGCCTAAGCGGCAGTCCCCGCTTGCCGCGATCTCGGATGATGTTCAGGATCGTTTCAGCGTTCTGCACTCGGCATACCTCCCGATCCCACGTCATCTCGATCACCTGCCGCCCTTCGCCCTGTGCGCGGCTTTCCCGCACCCCCTGGCCGGTCGTGACTCCGGCGACTACTATGGCGGCTCCGTCGCCCTGGCCCTCGCGGGCTGTAGGCGATCCCGTGGTACGTCGTCATCACACGTCCGAGGCCGACTTAGGTGCCCCACTCATCCCCTTGCTTGGCCTCACTGGCCAATGTCCTTCCCGCGAAGGTGCGACGGCCTCACGGTTCATGCCCTCGCACAGGTCGGCGGCGGTGGTCAGACGCTTCTTCCGCCGGGTGGTCACTTTCACCACTGGGGATTGGGATTTAGGCAGTCTAGCCTTCACCATATCGACCGGGTCGAACGCGACCTGCCGTACAGCGCCTTCCGACAGTCGCGCCTTTCTCCCAGCATGCTACTGTCCCGTTGGCCTTTCGGCCTCGGGTAAGCTGGTAGCCCAGATACCTCCTTCGAGTACCTCCCGGCTGTGCCGGGGATGTGATGACGCGCCTCACGGCGCACCCGTAACGTGACCCTATCCCTGTATCACCCCACGCGGGAAGAGGTGGACGGCGGCAGGCTGGGTGAAGCCTACTACCGCCTGAGAGTGCGGCGCGGGTGGGTCGGTTCCGCCGAAGGCCAGGGCCTGCGGGGCAAGGCCGTTCGAATGCTCGCCGAAGGCTCGGTGATATACGGCGGGGATGCGGGGGACCTCGTGGACGTCACCCCAGAGGGCTTCGCCGCCCACAGGGTCTACCGGTACGGTCTGGCATTTCCGATTGCCGTGGAGGCGGGGCACGATGGCTGAGATGACGCTGCGCACCAACCGTCTGGCCACCCTGGAAGTCGTGTCACCTCTGCACATCGGGTCCGGCGCCGGTCCACTGCTGGCCGACTACGACTTCGCCGTGGAGCGCGGGGTCGCGTGGGTGATGGATCCAGCCAAGATGCTGGAGCGGTACGACGACGAGGAGCTTCGTCATGGCGTGCCGGAAGTGCGTCTTTCCAGACGGATTAAACCGGCCGATTACGCGTCCTGCGCCGCCTATTCCCTGCCCATCCCGGGTGCTGTGGGCAACGAGATCCTGCCGTGCATCAAGGACCCGCGGCTGCAGCCCTACCTCCCCGGGAGCTCGCTGAAAGGGGCGCTGCGTACCGTGGTCGCCTGGGCGGCTTCGAGCCCCGGGGGAGGGCCACCTGGTCCAACCGACCTCGGCGGCAACCCCAAGTACGCCGCGGCCGGGTGGGAGCGAAGGACCTTTGGCCCCGGCCCCAACTACGACCTGATGCGGGCTCTCCTGGTGGACGATACGGCCCCTGTCCCGGCTGAGCAGATGGAGATGGCCCTCGTCTCGGTCTACTCGCTGCGCGGGGAAGAGTTGGTCCCCAAGGGCGTGGGGTACCGCTTTTCCGTGGAGGCATTGAAGCCCGGCACCCGTCTCACCTGTCGACTTGGCGTGGCCGAGGAGCTGTTCTCTCGCCCGTCCCTCCGGATGGGAGAGCGGCGCCGATGGATCGAGGGGCTCTCGAGCCTTGCCCGAGAGCGTGCTTCCGAGCTGATCGCCGGCGAGAAGGCGTTCTTCGCGCGCTGCCGGATGCGGCCGCTCCAGCAGTTCTACGAGCGGCTGGAACAGCGGCTCGCCGGGCTTGGCGATAACCAGTTCCTGCTTCAGATGTCGTGGGGGAGCGGGTGGGCTGCCAAGACGCTCGGCAACTCCTTCTCCGGCTCGGACTCCTTCGGGGACGTGCGGGCTCGCTATCGTCTCGGCCTGGCGCGCCGTTCCCTAAGAGCCGGCGGCTCGTCGAGCGTGGCGGCGTGGCGTCCGAGCCCCTCGGCTGGGTCGAGGTGACGTTGTGAGCGTGGTGCTGCTGGCCAACGTGGGGCTGCGGGACGTGCTCTCAGAAGGTAAGCCCATCGACCCGGCGAGGACCGAGGGTGAGAGGCTCCTGGGTGAGTTCGAAGCGAG
>JAJYKO010000743.1 GCA_021788565.1 Chloroflexota bacterium | reverse complement strand
GCTCGAGAGAAAGGTCTGGAGCTGGCCGAGCCGAAGGAGTTCGCGGCGGTCCCGGGCCATGGGATCGAGGCGACTGTAAACGGTCAAACGCTCATCCTCGGCAACCAGAAGCTGATGGGCGACTGTGGATACTCCCTGGATGGACTGGCCGAGATGGCAACGTCTCTTTCCGACCAGGGCAAGACTCCGATGTTCGTGGCGATGGATGGTCGTCTGGCGGGCATCGTTGCCGTGGCCGACACCGTGAAGCCCGGCTCCAGGGAGGCCGTCGCCGAGCTGAAGAAGCTGGGAATTGAGGTGGCGATGCTGACCGGCGACAACAGGCGCACGGCTGAGGCCATCGCCGCACAGCTCGGTATAGATCGGGTGCTGGCCGAGGTACTGCCGGAGCAGAAGGCCGGTGAGGTGAAGAAGCTGCAGGCCGAGGGAAGGACCGTCGCGATGGTTGGCGACGGCATCAACGACGCCCCGGCCCTCGCCCAGGCCAACATCGGCATCGCCATTGGTACCGGGACCGATGTGGCCATGGAGGCTAGCGACATCACACTGATCAGCGGCGATCTGCGCGGGGTGGTCACGGCCATTCGCCTCTCCAGGCAGACGATGCGGACTATTAAGCAGAACCTGTTCTGGGCATTCTTCTACAACGTGATCTTGATCCCGCTGGCAGCGGGGGCGTGGTACCCCTTCTTCGGGATCATGCTCAACCCGATTTTCTCGGGTGTTGCGATGGCAATGTCGTCGGTCTCGGTGGTGAGCAACTCACTGCGACTCCGCCGCTTCAAACCGTCGCGGTCATAACCATCACCGTGGCGGCCGTCGGGCGGACACGGCGGTCGGGAAATGACGGCCTGCGGGCGGACACGGCGGTCCGCCCCTACAGCGTAAATAACCTTGTAGGGGGCGGCCCTGCCGGCCCGCCCCGCGCTAACCTTGTAGGGGCCGGCGGCTCTGCCGGCCCGAACTTAGAACAACATACTACTGGAGGAGAAAGACAAATGCAGACCACAACCCTGAACGCCCCGGCCATCCACTGCATGCATTGCGTGGGAGCCATCAAGCGAGCCGTGGGGCAGCTGGAGGGCGTGTCCTCCGTCGATGGCGACGTCGCCACCAAGGATGTTCAGGTAACCTTCGATCCCCAGAAGGTGAACCTGGAACAGATTAAGCTAGCAATGGCCGAGGAGGGATACCCGGTAGCGGATTAGACATAACGTCGGGGTGGTAAGCCGCGCGGGCATCCCTAGCCGTTTCAGGTCGATTCCATGAGGAAGGGAGACAGGACAGATGGCAAGGGATCCCGTCTGCGGGATGGAGGTAGAAGTCGATAGCGCTCCGGCCAGCACGGAGTACAACGGGCAGACCTATTACTTCTGCTCGGAGGAGTGCAAAGAGGATTTCGAGAGGAATCCCGAGCGCTACTCCGGCCAGCCCTCTAGCCAGCGCGGCAGCAGCGGCGCCGAGTATTAGCCAATTTCTGGGCAAAGGGACCGTCCATACGGACGGTCCCTTTTTCGTGGGGTCTGGGACTGCAACCGAATGAGCGCGAACGGTGTTGTAAGAGATGGAGCGGATAGGATCGAGGAGAGTACCCGTTGGGGACATGGGGAATGGACGCGATGAAACCACCTGACAGGGCACGCGAAGATCGGTTGCGAGGAGGGCTGGCTTCCGATCTGGAAGCTACCTTCCCGCAGCTCGTGATCGCTTATCAGGACAGGCTGTACACCTTCGCCTTACGAACGACAGGGAATCCACGAGACGCCGAGGAGATCGCGCAGGACGCCTTCGTCCGAGCGTATCGGGCGTTGCGCGGCTATCCCGCGGACCGGGTGCGGGCGCTCGCGCTCAATGCCTGGCTCTACCGCATCACCCTGAACGTCACGCGAAACCGGCTGCGGAAGAAACAGCTCCCGACCGTTTCCATCGACCAGGAAAACGATGACGCCCCTCTGCATCTGCCGGACGATGAGTCCTTGAGCCCCGAGGCGCTCTTCGAGCGAGATGAGGAGCGGAACGCGCTCGAAGTGTTGCTAGCCGCACTGCCGGCGCGGTACCGGGTAGCGGTGATCCTGCGACACGTGATGGGTCTTTCCTACACGGAAGTCGCGGAAATCCTGAAGCAACCTGCCGGCACGACGAAAGCGAACGTACACAGGGGTATTCAACTGCTTCGAGCGGGACTTGCGGAGCGGGTATCAGTTGACCACAGTGAGTGGAGGAATGATGATGGACAAGCAGAATCAATTCTCGCTCCACACGGAGCGACAGTTTCTAGAGGAGCTCCGCGATCTAGCTGACGTGAGCGCGCCACGTTCGCTCCTGGGCGCAGTTCTCGCCGGCACCGGCCTCGGAGATGGCTACTGGAGCATGGATTCGCCTATCGGCCGGATCTATGTGGCATACAACTCCGAAGGCATCGCGATGGTCACGCTTGCTCGTGACAACAGCGCGTTCGAGCGGTCATTCGAGGCTCGGTTTCACCGGCCGGTTCATCCCGTCGCGGAACCACCGGCGCGCGTTGCGCGGCAGGTGATCGATCAGCTGCGCGGTGCCGGGGACCGGCAGCTTCGGTATGACCTTCGGGGTCTCACGGAGTTCGAGCGTGCCGTCTTACTTAAGGCGCTGGAGATACCGAGGGGCGAGGTACGACCGTACGCATGGGTCGCCCGCGAGATAGGCCATCCAGCGGCGGTCCGGGCGGTTGGCTCCGCCCTGGGAAACAATCCTGTTCCGTTGCTGATCCCATGCCACAGGGTCGTCAGAAGTGACGGCCGCATCGGGAACTACGGCCTCGGGAGCGATACCAAACGGGCCATCCTGGAGGAGGAGGGCATCGACGTAGAGGCGCTCGAGCGGCTGGCACGCTCTGGAGTCCGCTACTACGGCAGCGATTCCACGCGCATCTACTGTTTCCCGACCTGCCACCATGCCCAACGAGTCACCGCACGCCATCTGGTGACCTTCGGCTCCCCGGAGGAGGCAGACGCTTCCGGCTACCGGCCGTGCCACGTCTGCCGTCCTCCCGCCGCCCTACAGCGAGCGTAGCGGCAGCAATGCGCCGTTGCTACCCCAACCACTCTGGGTTGGAGGTGGTAGCGTCGAAATCGAGGGTCGTCTTGAAGGGCTCGAACTCCCCGGTGGTGGCCACCTCGTTGGTCCGCGCCAGCAGTTCCGCCACCTCATCCTGGGTCAGTGGACGGAAGGTGCGCGCTGCTTCCAGTGCCTGCTGCAGTATCGCCATGGAGTCGATGCCGGTGATGACAACCGACGTTGGCAGGTTCAAAGCGTAGCGCAGGCACTCGACGGCGCTCACCTTCCCGCTGCGCAGGGCGTTGCCCGCCGCCATCGGTTTCATTCCAAGAACCGCGATCCCGTGTTGCACCAGCACCGGCAGCACCTCTTTCTCGAAGCTGCGGTAGTGCGCGTCCATCACGTTGAGCGGCATCTGGACGGAATCGAAGGTGAAGCCGTGCGCGAAGGCGGTGTCCAGCATCTTCAGATGGATGCTGGGGTCTTTGTGCCCGGTGAAGCCTATATAGCGGATTTTGCCGTCGTCCCTCGCCTTCACGGCTGCCTCGATAGCGCCCCCCGGGGCGAATATCCGGTCTGGGTCGCCCGGCCTGATCACCTCGTGGAACTGCAGGAGGTCGATGACGTCTACCTGCAGCCGTCGAAGCGATTCGTCGATCTGCTGTGCGGCCGACTCTCGGGTCTGGCCGTCGGTCTTGGTCATCACGAACGCTTCCTGCCGGTAGCCGTCCTTCAGCGCCTTGCCGACCCGTATCTCGCTAACCCCATCGTGGTAGTCCCAGGCGTTATCCAGGAAGTTGACCCCGTTGTCCAGGGCAGTGCGGACGATCCGTATGGCTTCC
>JAJYKO010000742.1 GCA_021788565.1 Chloroflexota bacterium | reverse complement strand
CGCCCCGACCTCCGGATGGCGCTCCACCAGCATCTCCGCGGCCCGCTCGTGCTCCAGCCCGCACCTCTCGACGTCGAGCTCCGGATGATCGCCGAGGATCTGCTCCGTGAAGTAGCCGCCTGCCTCCTCCAATCCCTGAACGAAGACAGGAAGCTCAGGGGGAATACCGGCCGCCCGCAGGTGTCTGTCTGTCAGCGACTTTCCCTCCACGGTCAACACCCCCACCGCTCGACCGGGCGGCAGCATCGCTGCGACCCATGGCACCTGGAGGAGGCTGGAGGTCAGGATTGGAACAGAGAGCTGCTCTTGAAGCTGGCGCTGGAAGAGGACAAGAAAGCCACAGCCGGTCGTTATGAGCTGGACGCCGTCCCTCTCGAGATCCTTCGCGGCATCGACGAAGGGCTGCAGCCACTCGGCCGAGTTCAGCCGGCGAACCACCAGGTCGGGGCTGGCGCCTCGGACGATCCGGAAGAGCACCGGGAACGGCCAGGTGTAGCCGTTTCCGTTGTCGCCAGGAATCCGGGGAAAGCTTGCCTCCAGCATCAACATCCCCACAGGAATGCCATATAGTGTCTTCCCACCGTGAACCAGAGATCCGCTGTGCTCTTGAGCCATATGTTCCGATATCCTCCTCGCTGTGTAGCCGCGGTCGGACGCGGTGGTTTCGCCACCTCACGATGCCATTCCCTGCGTCCGGGCGGGCGGACACGGCGGTCCGCCCCTACACAACAGAACTCGTAGGGGCCGGCGGCCCTGCCGGCCCGCCCGGTTCCCGTCCTGCGGCCACGGGTGGAACGAACTGGTGATAGTCGTCGATGCGGCCGGAGGCGATCTCGGCGACGATGGCGCCGGTAACCGGCGCCAGGCAGATCCCATCGCCCTCGTGACCCGTCGCGACGATAAACCCCTCGACCTCCGAATAACGCCTGATCACCGGCATACCATCGGGAGTGGCCGGGCGAAGCCCGGCGAAGGCCCTGATCATGTGGACGTTCCCCAGGCGCGGCAGCAATTCCACAGCCTGGCTCGCCAGGTCCACGATCGCTTCATACGTAGATCTGGTGTCCATCTCCGCGTACTCGCGGGTGCTGCCCACCAGGAAGTTGCCGTTGGCCTGCTGGCCTAAAATCATGCCCGAGGAGTATCCGGGCAGTCTTCCACCCTCGGCCTTGGACTGCTTACTCATCAAATAGCGGGCAGTGAACACCCTGCCCCGCACTATCGGCGGCAGCGCCTCTGTGACGAGGATTTGTCCCTTACGGGGTATCACCGAAAGCTCTATCCCGGCCATGCGAGCGATGGCCGGTGACCATACCCCAGCGGCGTCGACCACAATAGGCGTGTCGATGCGCCCCTGGGAGGTCTCCACGCCGGCTATTCGTCCACTCTCCACAACCAGACCGGTCACCTCCGTGCCGC
Source organism: Chloroflexota bacterium (assembly GCA_021788565.1). Next base: position 2,469 of record JAJYKO010000742.1, on the reverse strand, counting down.
GCCGCACCCGAACCCCGAGCCGTTCGGCTCCAGCGACGAAGCCCGCGGACACCCTCAGCGGATTGATGTGGCAATCCAGGGAGCAGTAGGACGCGGCCAGCACTCCAGGGCTGAGAGCAGGCTGGATCTCCCTGGCGTCCGTCGCATCCAGGAGATCTACCGGAACGTCGGCGGCTCCGAGCCTCTCCACCAGCGACGAGACGTACTCCACCTCGGCCTCGTTCATGGCCGCGATCATCGCGCCCTCGTTGCGGAACTCCAGGTCGTACCCCAGTTCCTCGCTCAGTCCGCTATACAGCCGGACGCTTTCGCGCGCGAGCGTGAGCTTGGGTCCCGGCGCCTTCGTCTGGAGGGCAAGGGAATCGGCGCAGCCGCTGGAGGTCTCTGAAGCGATGTCCTTCTTCTCCACCAGCTCGACGCTCAGCCCCATCTTGGCCAGGTAGTAGGCAGACGCGGTGCCGATCAGGCCACCGCCTATGACGACTGCGTCGGCACTAGACAGCTTCACTGTAGCTCACCTCGCCCATTTCCGTTGCTCGAAGCCTCCGACCGCCCCTGCAGCATCTCCCTGATCACGTCCTCGATGTGAGATGCGAACCAGGCTCCAGTGTCCTCTCGCTGGACGTGACCTTCCCCGATCATATAGACCCGCTCGGAAATGCGGACGGCCTCGTCGATGTTCTGATCCACCAGCAGGATCGTGACTCCCCACCCCGGCATCTGCACGAGTAACTCGTACAGCTCCCCGGCCACCTTCGGGGCCATACCGACGCTCGGCTCGTCGACCATCAGCAGGCGCGGGCGCACCACGATCTCCTTGGCTACCGAGAGCATGCGCAGCTGGCCGCCGCTGAGGTTCGTCGCCTTCATGCGGCGTCTCTCCGCGAGGGCGGGAAACAGGGAGTAGATCTCCTCCAACCTCGTATTGAATGCCGCGCGGTCCTTGCGAAGCAACCATCCCCCGAGCTTGAGGTTCTCCTCGACGGTAAGTTGGGGGAAGGTGCTATTGTGCTGCGGCAGGTAGGCGATCCCGCCTGCTTTCCGTCGGTCCGGGGCCTCTGCCGCGATGGACTGACCATAGAAAAGCACATCGCCGGCCCGCGCGGGCAGCAAGCCGAACAGGCACTTGAGCAGGGTTGACTTGCCGGCCCCGTTCGGTCCGATAACCGACGTGATCGTGCCCTCCGCGACGTTGAGGTTCACGCCACGCAGGATGTCTATTCCCTCTCTATACCCAACCGCCAGGTCCTGAACCTTCAGCAATGACCCACTCCCCAACTCTACCTCAATTCGATGTAGTAGGGCGCGTGGCGCTAGCGAACGCTGCGCCACGGCTCTGCCCTGCCTCTCGACGCGTGATGGCTACCAACCCGTAGGGCGGGGTCTTGTGCCCCGCCGCCCGGCAAGTGATGAAGGGCCTCGGCAGGGCATAAAACCCTGCCCTACGTCTTTACGGCGTGCTAGATCGGCTTGCCGAGGTACGCCTCGATCACCTCGCGCTGGTTCGCTACCTCGGCAAGGGTCCCCTCCGCGATCAACCGGCCGGCGTTCATCACTCCAACTCGCGAGCAGAGCTGACGCACCGTCACCATCTCGTGGCTCACCAGAAGCACCAGCGCACCTCGCTCCTCGTTGAGCCGCCGAATCGCGGACATCATCCGCTCCTTTATCGCCGGCGCCACCCCGGCGAACGGCTCGTCCAGCAGAAGCAGGCGAACCGGCTCGTACATGAAGGCCCGCGCCAGCTGCAGCAACATCGTCTGGCCACCCGAAAGCGACGACGCCGGCGATTCTGCCATGTGCGAGAGCCCGGTCTGTTCGAGTGCATCCGCCGCCCGACCGCGCAAAGCCGACAGCGGCTCCCGACGATGATCGGCGGCGACGGGGACCAGCAGGTTCTCGACCACCGTCATTGTGCCAAAGGACTTGGGCATCTGAAAGGTGCGTACGACACCGAGGGCAGCCATCGCGTGAGGCGACTGGCGCTCCAGGTGGTGGCCATCCAGGACGATAGCCCCCCTGTCCAGCGTGTAGAAGCCACTGATGAGATTGATCAGCGTCGTCTTGCCCGAGCCGTTTGGGCCGAGCAATCCGTAGATCAACCCTGCCTCGAAGGACGCTGTGACCTCGTCGACCGCGACCGTGCCGCCGAAACGCTTGGTAACGCTATCCAGCTGCAGCATTGCCTGGGCCACCGCTAGCCACCCCCACTGGACGTCACCTTCTCGCCGCTGACCCCCGGTCCACCCTTGCCCGTCCTAATTCCCGTCGCGATCTGCCGGACAAATCCAACGATCCCTGGTGGATACAGCCGCATGATGGCGATCACCATCACAGCGAATAGGACGAAGCGTGCCTCAGCTGAGAACCTGAGCGCCTCGGCAAATCCCTGGGCCAGGAGCCCACCCACCACCGGGCCCCACAGTGTTCGATAGCCTCCTAGCACCACCGCAATGATCACGAACGCCA
>JAJYKO010000013.1 GCA_021788565.1 Chloroflexota bacterium | reverse complement strand
GGGCGGTCCTTTCGGCGCCAGCAAGGGGCTGCTCGATCGTTTTGGGCCCGATCGCATCCTGGACACCCCTATCTCGGAGAACGGTTTCACCGCGGCGGCCATCGGCGCTGCTCTGGCCGGTGTGCCCGCCATAGCGGAGATCAGCTACATAGACTTCGCCGCTCTGGCCCTGGACCCAATCGTCAACGTCGCCGCGAAAGCGCACTACATGAGCGGTGGCCAGCAGACCGTCCCCGTCGTGATTCGCACCGAGGGGGGCGCGGGGTCCGCGGCCGACGGCGCGACTCACTGCCAGAGCCTGGAAGCATGGTTCGCCCACGTCCCAGGGCTGAAGGTGGTCATGCCCTCGACGCCGTGCGACGCCAAGGGGCTGCTCAAGTCCGCCATCCGCGACCCGAACCCCGTGGTGTTCATCGAGCACAAGATGCTCTACAGGGTGAAGGGACCCGTCCCCAGCGGCGAGTACACCATCCCAATGGGCAAGGCTGAGGTGAAGCGCCCCGGCCGCGACTTGACCGTGGTGGCGTGGTCGGCGATGGTGGCAAAAGCGCTCGCCGCGGCCGAGACCCTCGCCGGAGAGGGCATAGAGGTGGAGGTCATTGATCCTCGCACGCTGGTACCGCTGGACGTGGACACTATTGCCGGCTCGGTTCAGCGCACCTCGCGCCTGATCGTCCTGCAGGAGGCCAGCCTCAGCTGCGGTTTCGGTTCCGAGATTGCGCGGGCCATCGGGGAAGCGGCCTTCGACTACCTGGAGGCCCCCATCAAGGTGATCGCACCGACCGTGCCCTATCCGGCAGCCCCTGCTCTGGAGGCAGCCGTCCTGCCCGGAGAGCCACAGCTCATCGCCGCCGTCCGCGAAATGCTCGGCCGAGCCTGAGGAGGTAAGAGTTATGGGGCTCAAGAAGGTGATACTGCCGGTGCTCGGCATCGACATGGAGTCGGCCGTCGTCGACAGGTGGCTGAAGGCCGAGGGAGACCACGTGGCCAAAGACGAGCCGATCGTCCTTGTGGAGACCGACAAGGCATCCACCGAGATAGTCGCTCCGGCCGAAGGCGTGCTCAAGCGGATTCTGCAGCCCGCCGGGGCGACGGTTCCCGTGACGGAGACGATGGCCATCCTCGAAGTAGCAGGCGCCGGTGACGATGTGGGCGACGGGGAAAACACGCAACCTGTAGGGGCCGGCGGCCCTGCCGGCCCGTCCGTTGCCCTTGTAGGGGCCGGCGGCCCTGCCGGCCCGTCCGTTGCTCTTGTAGGGGCCGGCGGCCCTGCCGGCCCGTCCTCGCCCGAGGCTGAAGCCGTCGGGCTTAAAAGACAAAGCCCTGCGGGCTGGAACGAAGACAGGGGCATCCCCTTTCCACTGTCCGCCGAACACCCTCTCCCTCTGGGAGAGGCTCCCTCGAAACACCCTCTCCCTCTGGGAGAGGGTCAGGGTGAGGGCCGTCCCACCCCTCACACGTCGTCGGCGTCGGGCACACCCCTCCGTGCCTCCCCCGCCGCTCGCAAGGCCGCTCGGGAGCTGGGAGTGGACCTCTCCCATGTGCATGGCACCGGACCCGCCGGACGCGTCCAGGGCGAGGACGTCCGCGCCTTCGCCCAATCGCATCCACCCATCTCCGCGTCTCCCACTCCGCCTGTCTTCCCGCCCCCCGCTCCCGGGATCCCCGGCCGCCTCTTGCCGCTCGGCAAGAAGCGCCGCATTACCGCCGAGCGGATGTCTCTGTCGGCGCGCACGGTCGCACGCCTCACCCTCAACACCGAGATCGAGGCCACCGAGATGGTGCGCCTTCGCACGAGACTGCTCCCGGTCTACGAGAAGAGCGCGGGCGTCCGGCTCTCCTACAACGACCTCCTCGTCAAGGCCGTGGCCACGGCGATGAAGGAGCACCCCTACCTCAACGCCCGCTGGACCGATCGGGGAATCTACCTGGTCGAGCCCGTGAACGTGGGCGTTGCGATGGCGGTGGAGGACGGTCTGGTCGTGCCCGTGGTCAGGGACGCGGATCAGAAGAAGCTGGTGGAGATCTCCGTGGAGCTGAACAGGCTGCTTGGGAAGGCGCGAGAGGACAGGCTCGCCATTGCGGACATCACCGGCGGCACCTTCACCATCACCAACCTCGGCATGTTCGGCGTGGACACCTTCACGCCCATCGTGAACCCGCCCGAGGCGGCGATCCTGGGGGTGGGGCGAATCGTGGAGAAGCCGGTCGGCCGCGACGGCCAGATCGTGCTGAGGCCGATGATGGGGCTCTCCCTATCCTTCGACCACCGCATCGTGGACGGCGCCCCCGCCGCCCAGTTCCTCCAGCGCATCCAGCAAATCCTGGAGGAGCCGTATCTGCTGATCTGAGCGATAGACGGCTCGGTCCATCCCACCAACTCGCCCGATGGGGCGAGTTGGACCGCCTACCATGTTCTCGTTCACGCCCTCAGCCCTTTAGGAAGGCTGCCAATCGTCTCAGGCCCTCTACCAAGTGTTCATCTGAGGTCGCCAAGGAGATCCGCACATAGTTCCGAGCAAAGGTGCCGAAGGTATCGCCGGGCGCCACCGCCACGTGGGCCTCCCGCAGCAAGGCCCGAGAGAATCCGTAAGAGTCCATTCCCCTGGCAGATATATTGACCATCAAGTAGAAGGCTCCTGACGGCGGACAGAAGGGAACGTCTAGATCTGCGAGCAGTCTTACCGCCAGGTCGCGACGGCGCCGATAAGCCTCCACCATGGCGACAATGCAGTCCTGCGGGCCGTCGATAGCAGCCTCTGCCGCTTTCTGCGAAACGGAAGATGCGCAGGAAACTAGCGGCTCCTGCAGTTTGCCTACCACCGCCGCCACTTCTTTGGAAGCAACCGCGTAGCCAAGTCGCCATCCGGTCATGGCATAGGTCTTCGAGAAACCGTAGATGGCGATAGCCCGGCCATCTACGTCAAATGAGAGAGCGCTCGTGTGCTCCCCCTCGAAGACGATCTGCTCGTATACCTCATCCGATATTAGGAATAGGTCGCGTCTGTGAGCCAGATCCACCAGATCACGCACCATCCCCCGCGGAAACACGGCCCCGGCTGGATTGGATGGGTCATTGACGATTATCGCTTTGGTGCGAGGACCTAACTCATGCTCGATGCGCGCCACATTGGGAAGGAAACCATCGGCATCGCTCAGCGGATAGTACTTCGCGACGCCCCCGCTCAGCGCCACCATCATCTGATAGTTGGGCCAACCCGGATCTGGAATCAGGATCTCGTCACCGGGTTCCGTAATGGCCATGAGAGCGCTGGCCAAGCCAGCGACTGCACCGGGGGTCACAACAATCTGGTCTACGGTCACGAGAAGTTTGTTGACCCTCTTCAGCTTCAGCGCGAGCCTTTCTCTAAGGGACAGCAGCCCAACGTTGGGAGTATAGTGTGTATAACCCTCTCTAGCAGCCCGAGAAGCCGCTTCAATGATATGAGGCGGGGTATCGAAACTGGGTTCACCCACCTCCAGATGAATGACGTCGCTCATGGTGGCCGCCAGATCCATAAGCTCCCGGATCCCGGAGCGACGCATTTCCACTATACTCTGAGCTAGACGTGCCATTCCTATCTCCTCCCAATTTCGCGCTCGCGTGAAGCCGTCGTTGGCCGTCAGGCCGTCAGCCGCCAGCCACCATCCATGACGAAAGTGTGGCCGGTAACCGAACGCATCGCCTGAGAGGCGCAAATGAGAGCCATCATCTCAGCCACCTCGGCTCGGGTGACGAGCAGTTTCAACGGAGCTGCCTGAATGGCCCGATCCGAAAAACCGGGCTCGAACCCATCCATGATGGCAGCGCTCTCGAAGATCTGGCCCGGGGCGATGGCGTTGACGGTGATTTCAGGTCCCAACTCCACGGCAAGAGTCTCCGCGAGCGTGATCACCGATGCCTTGGCCAGACTGTATATTGAGTGCGTGCGAATGAAGGAGGACCCTGCAGACATCAGGATAATGCGTCCCCATCCGCGCTCCTTCATCCCCGGCGCTAACTCTCTTGTCAGCAAGTAGGCAGCCTTCAGGTTCACCCCAAGGATGGAATCCCACTCCTGCTCCTCCATCTGCTCGAAGGGGGTCATAGCGAATGGACCTGCACAGTGGATCAAGATGTCGACGGGCCCCAGGGCCTGAACTGTTCGCACCACCAACTGCTTGACTTGATCAGCCTTCTGCACGTCGGCCTCCAAGGCTACCGCACCGCCTCCCCCAGCTTGAAGCTCCTTTGCCAACTGCCCGGCTTTCTCGCCGTCCCCGTGATGGTTGATAGCAACAGCTGCCCCCAGCTGTACCATCCGTCGCGCCACCGCCTCCCCCAAGTTTCGTGATCCGCCGGTGATCAGGACGTTTTTCCCGTTCAAGGAAGCTTCATTCAACATCACTTCAAGGTCCCTTCGCTATCAATCGACAGATTCTGCCTGATGGCCCGTCTACTCAAAGCAGGCCACATAGTGTTCTCCCCCGGCATCTCGGAACGGAGGAGCCTCAGTCGAACAGCCGGGCTTCCGACGGTTGCAGCGATCATGGAAAGCGCAACCCTTGATGGCGGAGAACAGGCTGGGCGGCTCGCCCTCCAGGATGATCCGGTTGCGCTTGGTCCTCGGATCTGGGATTGGAACGGCCGAAAGCAGGGCGCGGGTGTAGGGATGGCCGGGGTGATCTAGGATCTCGTCAGTGGGCCCTGATTCGATCACCCTTCCAAGGTACATAACGAAAACGCGGCTGCAGAGGAACCTAACGGCAGAGAGGTCGTGGGAGATGAACAGGTACGCCATACCTGTCTCCTGCTGAAGCCGACGAAGAAGGCTGAGGAGCTGAATCCGAATGGACATGTCCAGAGAAGAGGTGGGTTCGTCAAGCGTCACGAAGCGAGGCTGAGTGATAATGGCCCTGGCTATCCCCACTCGCTGCTTCTGGCCTCCGCTCAGTTGGTGCGGGAGTCTATCCAGGATCTGCGGCTCCAGGTTTACCCGCTCCATGGTCTCGTACAGCCTTTCATCCACCTCTTTGCCTCGAGCCAGCCCATGGAGGTGGATCGGCTCCGCCAGGGTTCGTCTCACCGAAAAGCGAGGGTTGAGAGAGGAGTTGGGATCCTGGAAGACCATCTGAAAGTGGCGGCGCTGCCGCCGCAGCTGTCCTTCACTCAGGGATGTCAGATCTGTCCCCTGGAAGACAACACGACCGCTGGTTGGGTCCAACAACCGGAGAAGAAGGCGAGCAGTTGTGCTCTTGCCGCAGCCGCTCTCGCCTACCAACCCGGCGGCCTCACCGGGCTGAACATCCAGATTCACACCGTTGACTGCCCAGACCAGGGCTGACCCCTCCTTGAAGGTCTTGACCAGCTTCTCACCCTTGATGATCGGTTCCATCTTGCCCCCGCACGCGATGACAGCTTACTGTATGGTCCGGCGTCAGATACTGAAGCTCCGGACGCTGCTCCCAGCAAACAGGTTGAGCCTCCGCACAGCGGGGAGCAAAACGGCAACCATGCACCCCATAGGTTGTCTCATCACTCAGCACCACGCGCCCCTCCGGAGGCTCAACGTTCCGGTCCACACGCAGCACCGAACTCATGAGCATGCGGCTGTATGGATGCACTGGCGACTCGAAGAAAGAGTCGACCGGGGCGCTCTCCATGATCTGTCCGGCATACATCACAATCACTCGACGGCACATCTCGGCCACAACGCCGAGATCGTGCGTGATCAACAGGATGGAGGTGCCGGTGTCTCGCTGGATCCCTCGGATCAACTCGAAGATTTGGGCCTGGATGGTGACATCCAGACCTGTGGTCGGCTCGTCGGCTATCAGCAGCGGCGGCCGACAGGCCAGCATCATCGCTATAAGCACACGTTGGCACATGCCGCCGCTCAATTGATGTGGATAGGCCCTGGCTCGTCTTTCTGGATCTGCGATCCCGACCTCGGAAAGCAGCTTCACAGCCTCTCTGTAAGCATCCTTATTGGATAGACCTTGCTGAAGATGGATGGAGCGAGCGACCTGATCACCGGCTCGCATCATCGGGTTCAGAGCAGTGCGCGGGCTCTGGAAGACCATCGCGACCTTCCTCCCCCGCACTTTGCCCATTTCCTGAGAAGACAGCGAAAGCAGGTCCATGCCATCTAGGTAGATCTCCCCCTCCTCCAATCGAGCGGACGCGGGCAGAAACCCTGTGACGGCCAGGGAGCTGAGGGTCTTTCCAGAGCCGCTCTCACCCACCAAACCCACCATCTCTCCCCTATCGACGAAAAGAGATGCCCGATCCAGAACCTTCACACGAGATCGGCGACGAGGAAAGCTGACACTCAGCGAGTTTATGGAAAGAAGGTGTTGTTCCTGGCTCATACCGATGCATCCTCGGGATCGGTGATGTCTCTGAGGCTGTCCCCGATCAGGTTGAAACTGAACGCGGTCAACACGATCATGGCACCTGGGAAGAAGGAGGTCCACCACTGACCTGAGATGATATCGCGCGATCCCTCACTGACCATGACGCCCCATTCAGCGGTTGGCGGCCGAATGCCAAGGCCCAAGAAGGCGAGACCCGACGCGTCCAGAATGGCCCATCCTAGACAGAGGGTAGCTTGCACCAATGCAGGGGTCAGGCAGTTTGGCAGGAGGTGGAGGAACATCACCCTCCAACCAGGATTTCCAACACAGCGGGCAGCTTCGGCGTAGTCCAACTCCCTTGCGCTGAGCGCCTGACCGCGAGTCAGACGAACGAAGTACGGTATATAGGCTATAGCGATAGCGATTATTACATTGGTCACGCTGTTGCCCAGAATCGCCGTGATGGTCAGCGCAAGGATGAAAGATGGGAAAGCCAGCAGAATATCGGTAATTCTCATGATCACGTCGTCCACCACACCCCGGTAGTAGCCGCTGATCATGCCCATAAGGGCACCAATCCCAAGGGCAATTGGCACCACCGAGAAGGCGATGGTTAGGTCTAGCCGAGAGGCGAACACTGCTCTGGAGAAAATATCTCTGCCGAAGCTATCGGTTCCCATCAGGTGCTCCGCCGAAGGCACCAACAGCCGGATATCGGGATTCGTCTTGAGCGGCGGATAAGGGATCAGATAGGGTCCCACTACCCCGGCAAGAAATACCACAAAGAGAACGACGAGCCCCACGAGCATCGAGGGATGTCCTCGGATGGTGTCCCAGTGGCGTCGTATTCCCCTTGGCTCAGAGAGACCGACCAACTCAACTGTCTGGCTGGATGCCTCGCTAATCACGCTCCCACTCCATGACCCTTGATTCTCCCCACCCTATCCAAGCCTGATCCTGGGATCGATAACGCTGTACAGCAGATCGATCAACAGATTCAGGCCCACGTACAGGGAGGCGATCAGCAGGACGAAGCCCTGGATCGCTTCGAAATCCTTGTTCAACAACGCATTCCAGGCATAGGAGCCGATCCCCGGCCAGGCAAAAATCATCTCCACTAGTACGTTGCCTGCCATCAGGTAGCCGAACACGATGCCGATTGTGGTTAGAATTGGGATCATGGCATTCCGCAAGGCATCGTGCAAAAGAATCTCCGTGAATGGCACCCCAACGGTCTTGGCCGTTCTAATGTAGTCGGCGTTCAGCTGATCCAACATCGCAGCGCGCACGATCTTTATGATAGGGGCGCTAACGACAAAGGCAAGCGTGAGGGCCGGTAGCGCCAGGTGATACGCCGCGTTCTGGAAAGCCTGCCAATTGCCCGTCAAAAGGCTGTCGATAGTCAGAAATCCGGTTATGTGGGACGGTGCCGTCACTCCCGTATCGAGGCGATCAAGGGGGGCTGCGGCCCAGCCCAGTTTGTAGTAGAAAACGTAAATGAACACCAGGGCCAACCAGAAGAGGGCAGTAGATGCTCCGAAGATAGCAAACACCCTGACGATCTGGTCGAACCAGCTGCCGCGAAAAACCGCGGCGGGGATCCCCAGGGCCAGGCCAACTATTATCGCGATGAGGGTCGCATAGAAGGCCAGCTCCAGGGTGGCCGGCAACCGCTGCGACAGATCCTTTAGAACCGGCTGCCCGGTCCTCCAACTCTTCCCCAAGTCGCCGTGTGCCAGCTTTCCAACATAGTCGACGAACTGCGCCGGCAGCGGCTTGTCCAACCCCATCTCCTTCTCAGTTTGGGCGAGCAACTGAGGCGTTGCGTATGGGCCTAGCTGCACCACAGCGGGGTTCCCGGGGAGGATGCGGGTGATGAAGAAAACCACCACGATAACCCCAAAGAGGGTGACCACGGACAGCAACAATCTTCTAAGTATGTAGCGTCTCAACGATACCACTGGTGTCTCCGGGAACGGTCAGGGAGCCGAAGTGGCTCCCTGACCTGGGTTGCTACGGGTGCTAAGCGTTCTTTCCCATGGGGCCGAAACGCAGGCAGAGATCGTCCAGTTTGGCGAAACCCGTGAAGCTCTTGTTGGTCGCCACCACCCAGTTGGGCTGGTACAGGTAAGCCCATGGAGCCTCACCCACGATGATCTGCTGGGCCTGGTCCATCATCTGCTGCCGCTGCTGCGGGTCCGTGGCCCAGGTTACCTTCTCAATCAGGTCATCGACTTGCTTGTTGGAGTAATCGACGTAGTTGGTTGCAGCCCCCGACTTCAGTAAGAACGTGAGTTGGTAAGCCGGATCATTGCCCCAGGAGTACCAGTCGTGGATGAAGAACTGCAACTGGTGCTTGTTCAGCTTGTCCAGGAAGTCGGCATCGGTCATCCGGTTGATGGTGACGTTCACACCGGCTTCCTGCAGGGAGGACTGGATCCATACCGCGGCATCCCCGTCCCACGGGATGGACTGGCGGACGGCCAGTTCCAGCTGCAGGTTGGAGACGCCGGCTTCCTTCAGAAGTTGTGCGGCCTTCTTGGTATCGGTTTCGTAGTTCCAGAATGACTTGTTGCTGGTGGGCATGCCGTTCGGGATGGGACTGTACGCCCGCTGACCGTACCCATACAGCACCTTGTCCACCAGGGTCTGGTAGGGGATACCATAGGAGATGGCCTGCCGCACCTTGACGTTGTCGAAGGGCTTGATCTTGTTGTTCATGCCCAGATAAGAGAGCCTGGTGTACTGGATGCTGGTCAGCTTGACGTTGGGATCGGACTTCAGGGTGTTGAGATCCTTGAAAGGCAGGCCCAGCGCAAGGTCAATGTCGCCCTTCTTCAGCAGTAGTTCCCGATCCTCGGCCGCTGGCACGACTTTCATTATGAATTTGGAATTGTGGAAGTAGTCGGGTCCCTGCCAGTAGTTGGGGTTGGGCTCGAAGTCATACTCCTTGCCGGCATCCCACTTGGTCATCTGGTAGGGCCCACTGGGGTTAGCATTCTTCTCATACCACTTGAATGCCCAGGGATCGTCGGCAGTGGCATGGGCCTTGGTGGTTGCAGGGTCCATGGCACCAAACACCTGGAAAGCCAGGAACGGCACCAACATCGCGGAGGCCTGCTTCGGACTGATCGCCAGAGTATACTTGTCCTTGACCACAATCTCGTCAGGATTGTCGATCCCCATAAACTGGGTGAGCAACGGAATGTAGCTCTGCTTAGCCGTCATCGCGCGGTTGAAGGTATCCTTGAAGCAATCAGCGGTGATTTCGTCCCCATTGGCGAATTTTGCCCCCTGCCTCAACTTCAGCGTAACCAACTTCCCATCGGGCGATACCGTGTAGGACTCTGCCAGCCCACCCACATACTGATTCTGCCCTTCCAGAACCACGCCATCCGCGCTGAGGGTTGTTTTCTGGAGCAACATCGGCTCATACAGGTTCGCCGTCGCGTAGTAAGCCGCGTCGCTTCGGAACTCCATCGGATCGATGAGGTCGATGTCGCTATCCAGAGCTGCGACGATAGCCGGCTTCTGGGACGCCTTCGCGGCGGCTGGCGCCTGCGGGGCCGCCGTAGCCGCAGGGGCTGCCGGGGCCGTGGTTGCCTGGGCTGCCGGAGCCTGCGGCGCTTTCGTAGGGGCAGCCGTGCTCGGTTGCTGCGGAGCGCACGCCGCCGCGGCCGCCCCAACTGCCGACAGCCCTGCCAGTTGTAGGAACTCGCGCCGTGTCAACTGTCTCTTCTTTCCCATTCCTTCGTCTCCTCTCTTCCTCCACTGTCGAACTATGCAACTACCCTGACCATTTGACTGCCGGTATCGATCTATCCACCGAATGCCTTGACCATGAAGGTGACGGTGTCTTCGGCAGCCAGCTCGGTTTCCCACCCAGCCAACCGCTGAATCGGCACTCCGTTCACCAGGGCCAACACCCCATCGCGACGCAGACTGGACAGCAGCCAGCCCGATTCTGCCCCCCCTTGAAGACGACTCCACAACTCACCGACGGTGAGGCCGGGTGAGTATGGAAACTCGTCCTCCTCCATCCGCGCCTTCCGCACTTCCCGCAGCCCACCGAAGAGCCGCAGGTGGAGGCTTCCGTGATCACTGGCCTGTGCCATCTGCAATCCAGCCTTACACCGGCAACCCGATACAGACCTTGTCAATTCCCAGATAGCTCAGCGTCTCCGGTTTAGGGATGCCTGTCTTCAGGTCCCAACCGTGAGCCGTGTAGTACTGGTCCAACAAGTCATCCAGCATCTCTGGGCTGGTTATCATCCCCTGATTAGGTCCATCCGGCACCGGCTCGTGCATCATCCGCCACGGCAACTGGTCGTCCTTCCGCCGCGCGCCCTCTCTGGAGTTAAAGCACTTCTCCATGGTGACTATCCGCCGAGCCGCCAGCATCAAATCCTCTTCTGAGCAGGGGACGCCGACAGCCAGGCTAAACTGCTGAGCCATGTTCTCGGGAGTCACGGCAAACGCAGCCGTGGAGGTGAAGACGCAGAAGCCCAGAGCCTCGCTGGCTCCATAGGTCTGCTCGTGCCAGAGAACGATCTCAGCCCGCTTTTCCACTAGCCTGGGATCTGCGTACTTCTCGCTGCCGGTCACCTTCTTGATAACATCGCGAGCCTCCTGAGTGAAGCCAAACTCCGCGAAGGTCTCCGTCATCAGGTGGTCCGGCCCCCTGGGGTTGACGGCAAACGCCAGGGCATAGCTCTTGGCCGCCCGCGTGTCTACCCCCGATTGCTCCAGCCCTTTACTCTGGATCGCCCACTTCCAGGAATCCCCCCCGACCTCCCTGGCCGCAGCGCGGGTCCCCTCCGCGAGGATATTGGCCAGCCGGCCATTCCGACGGGCGATGCGCTCGAGCAGGACCATCTGGGCCTCGGGGTTGTCGAAGTCAATCTCCAGTCCCTCGGCCAGATCAGGGTCGATGAGACCCTTCTGGTAACTCTCCATGGCCCACGAGATAACGTAGCCGGCGGAGATGGTGTCCATGCCCAGGTCGTTGCACAGCCGATTGGCCACCAACACAGCTTCCAGATCCACGATTCCGCACTCGGCCCCAAGGCTCATCACGGTTTCCAGTTCGGGACCCGAGTCGTGGACCTCTCCCCACCGTTTCGAGTAGCTGTCCACATGGCGGTGACAAGCAGTGGAGCAGCCGAAGCAGGAGTGTCGACCAGTAAGATACCCCTCGTCCAAGAGGTATTGGCCGCTGAGCCGCTCGCCATGTTCGATAGTTACCTGGCTGAAGTTGTACGCCGGCAACATCCCCATCTCGTTCAGCCCGGGGATGGATCCAGCCGTACCCCAGTTGTATAAGCTCTCGGAGCCAGCATCCGCGGCCAGAGCCGCTCGAATCTGCCGGGTCACCGCTACGTACCCGGGCCCGTCGGCCACCTTCAGGCCACCTGTCCCCCGGCAAGCAATGGCCTTCAGCTTCTTGCTTCCAAAGACTGCGCCGACGCCTCCTCGGGAAGCTGAGTTGTACCGAGAAACCATGAAACAGGCGAACTTGACAAGGTTCTCACCAGCTGGACCAATGGCGCCTGTCTGGATGCCAGGATCGCCCAACTCCTCCTTGATCAGGTCGTCGGTCTCCCGGGTGCCCTTCCCCCAGAGCTGGCTGGCATCCCGCAACTCCACCTTTTCGTCGTCGATCCAGAGGTATACCGGCTTCGAGGATTGCCCTTGAATCATCACGTAGTCGTAGCCGGCAAACTTGAGCATGGCACCCAAGTGGCCACCAACGCTCACCTTGAGGTAGAGTCCCGTGGTCGGGCTCTTCGTCGTGATCGAAGATCGGCCCGATGACGGAGCGCTGGTGCCGGTGAGAGTGCCGGTGCTGAAGATCAAGATGTTCTCCGGTCCCAGAGGGTCGATGCCCGCCGGTAGTCGCTCGTACAGCCACTTGGCCGCGAGTCCCCGCCCTCCCAGATACTTCACAAGGTCGGCGTGAGGAACATCTTCTCTCCACGTCTTCCCCTCGAGAAGATCGACGTGAAGGATTCGCTGCTTACCAATGTCTCGAAGCATCCTTCCCCTCCTCACTCGCCCCTATGGCGGGCTGCCACAGCCTCGGCTTGGGCCAACCGCTTGACCTGAGCTACTTTGGCATTCGGCCCGAAACTGAGGGCGCCGTAGAGGCAGTGATCCACACAAACAGGCTTGCCGTCGCACAGATCACACATGATGGCCACGCCCCTCTCTTCGTTCATATCCACGGCGCCAAAAGGGCAGGCTCGGACGCAGTCTCCGCATCCGATGCAGTCTGCCTCCTGGATCCTGACAACCGGCACAGAGTCGTCCCGATACACAGCGCCTGTGGGGCACGCCTTGATGCAGGGAGCGTCGGCGCAATTGACGCACACAATAGGGACGTTCATGCCACGATGATGAACCTGCACTACCCGAATCCTGGAGAGGCTCGGGGCAAAAGCTCCCTCCTTCGTGAGGGAACAGGACAACTCGCAGGCTTGGCAAGCCGTGCACTTTGTAGCGTCTATCTGGATGTTCAACAGGTGGGCTTCTCCCATGCTCGTCGCTCCTCCCTAAGTCGTCGCCGCACGGTTATCCAGCATGCGGTCCAGGAAGATGGAATAGCCTCCATCCTCGGAAAGTTCCTTATGGAGGCTCTCCCCGCCAGCCCTGACCAGCAGCGCCATCTGCGCCGTCCGCCGCCCAAGGCTCCGTGCGGCCCGTACGGTGACGAGCGCGTCCTCGTCTCCCTCATCCACCAACCGGCGAAGCGAGTCCTTCCGTTCGGCACATCGAGTCCACCCGGCGGCCCCAATGTAAGACTCCCAGGGGTCACCAGTCACCGGTATGCCTCCCATCACAAGCGAATGGAGGATGAGAGCCGTCGTGGCCTGCTCCTGGCCAGCGAACAGGTGCGCCCCCTGGGTGATCACGCCAAACACCTTCAAGCTCTTGGCCACTACCCCCCCGTAATAACTCCACAGACTGTTTCCCAGCCGGTCGATGAAGCACTTGAGCTGTCCGGGTATCCCCATGTGATACACCGGTATCGAATAGATTATGGCGTCGGCGGCGGCCCACTTATCCCGCAGGAACGCGAAGTCGTCCTTGATGAAACACTCACCGTTGCGCTTCCCGCAGGTGAAGCAGGAGTTGCATGGCTCTATCTTCAGCCCAGACAGCCCCACCAACTCCGTCTCCATCCGCTCACCCGCCGCCTCCCGGGCCGCCCCCAGTGCGGTCTCGAGTAAATAGCGACTGTTTCCCCCGGGACGAGGACTGCCGCAGATCCCCAAAAGTCGCAACGACGCCACTACTTCGCCTCCACTCTGGCGGCGCGTGTCCCGCGCACCAGTGGCTTGGGGCTCGCGGCCAAATAAGTCCTGCTCAAGAACGCCCGACCCTGCACTTGTCCCACCTGATCCGTCGGAATTCACTGCGCTCAGTTGATTGGATACTGTCCGAACTCCTGTGCTGCCTCGAACAGCGCCAGAATGTTGGATACCGGAACGTTGGGCTGGATATTGTGGACACTGTTCAGGATAAGGCCGCCACCGCGAGCCATGGCTCTAATGGTGCGGCGGACCTCCTCCTTGACATCTTGTTCGGTGCCGAAGGGCAGAACGCTGATGGCATCCACCCCTCCCCAAAAGCTGATTCTGTCGCCGAACTCAGCCTTCAGCCTTTCGGCTTCCATCTTGGCTGCGTTCTTTTGGACGGGGTTGAGGGCATCTACCCCGATCTCTATTAGATCGTCGAGCAGTTCGTACACCGATCCACAGGTATGCCACATCACTGGAGCCCTCGTGCGGGACTTGATCGCCTCCATCATGCGGGCGTGACGCGGTTTGATCAGCTTCCGGTACAGCTCTGGCCGAACGCAGGTCCTTTCCTGATGCCCCATATCATCGGAGACCGAGACCACATCCACCAGGTCGCCGACCTCGTTCAGGACATTCGCGATGACGCCCTCCAGCGACTCGGTGATCGCGTCGAAAATGGCCTCCATGAGGCGAGGCTGTTGGATCAGATCAGCGAACCAGTCGTCGAACCCACGAACAAACTGGCTGCACTGGAGCACCCAATTTGACAGGTTGAGGACCAGGGCGCGGTCACTCGACTGCCGCTGCCTCGTGACGCGATCTCGAAGACCGCGGGTGTAGCCGGGATCGTCAGGGTCGGGCCACGGATGAGTCATCACATCATTCAAGGTGATCTCTCCGCCCAGCGCCGGTTTCAGCATGTCGAAGTAGTAGGAAGAAGGGGGCTTATGCCAGGTGACACCCCAGGAGTCGCGATAAACGTCCTTCCCCAGTTCCACAAACTGATTTCGCGCTAGTTCCGGCAGGCCGTAGAAGACGCCTCGGGTGTCAACGTGGAACATCTCCAGTATCCGCTCGTCCACCATGCACACCTGCTGAGACCGCTCCATCACCACGACCTCGCTCTGGATTCCCAGGTGGCGCATCAACGCCTCATAGGCTGGGATGGTGATCGTGGTGATCCAGGTGCTACCAAAGTCCACCGGAACCCGATCTGGCTCCTTACGAGCTAGGGCCGCCAGTACCCGTTCACGGCTGTTCATAATTATCCCCTTGTCAGAGTTCCTCGATGGGCCGGTACTGCAGGTCCGGCCGGCCGTACCTCTCCGGGCTGAAGGCCTGGGCCCCAACGGGGTCGACCACAGCCTCTCTGAGTCGAGAACTGCAGGGCACGCCCACCAGCACCATCTTCATCCCCACCTTCAGCTCGATGCTCATGATCCCCCGACCGGTTCCCGGTTCCAGCAGCAGCACGAGGTCAGGGAAGATCACCCGGGGTTTACCCTCTACCTCCAGCAGCATCGTCTCGTTCTTGATCACCAGTCTGGCGGAGCGGCCCCCAAAGTTGGCTACTCCCCGCAGGTGAGCGGTGGTGAAGTAGAAGCCAAGGCGCTCCTCCTCGTCCAGTCGCAGAATCTCGCACTCGAAGAGCCGGGTGCCGCCCAGTTGGGCCGTTATGGCCTCTATAGGATCCCGGCGCTCAAGCCTGGCAGTCAGGATAGCCCGGCCCAGGCGCAGGGCTGCGCTGATGGTGCCGGGAATGATCGCTCCTTTGGCCTGCAGCCCCGTCATGGGGTAATGATTGTTGGCCCCCAAGCCCCCGCCGTTGCTGACCACCCATCGACCTAGCTGGTCGGAATAGGTCGGATTTACGGCATCCCGAACTATCACGACGTTGCCGTAGTAATCGATCAGTGGCATGGGGGTGAGAGGCACACCGTGGCCAATGAAGCTGGTCATCTGGGTCTCGGGAGCTGCGCGTCCCAGAGCATCGCCGTCAATAATGGGGAAACCCAGCCTCGCCCCCAGAGAGAGCACCACAGGGGTGTTGAGGCCACCCACTTCAAAGGGGACCATGTAGTCGATTTTCTTACCGAGGATACCTTCCATGACCCTGGTCACTGCCTCCAGCTCGAAGTTCTCCTCCCAGTGAGCCATGATGGCCTCGGTACCAAACTCCTCCAGCCGCTTGACTGACCCCATGATGCCGCCACTGACCACCGTGGCTTCGTTGGAGATGTCTTCGAGAGACACGACCTTCGGTAGACGGCCACGGGCGAAATCGTTCCGCATGATGGCTCGTCCCCATTCCGCGGAACCCCCGCCACCTGTGCCGAACACAGCCAGGCCCTCCAGCAGGGGATCAACATCCCCGGGTGCAAAGGTATAGACAGACACGTGTAAAACCTCCCCATGGAGATAGGCACCAAGGTCGTTGGTGAAATAGGGGGCACCCGCACGGGTGGCCCGTAGTAGAGCGGCCTAGCGCCTCACAGATGGGTTACCAAGTGTTGCAGCTGAGGCAGCACCGGGGCAGTAGCCACCCCGACCCCTTCACGAAGCAAATACTCCTCTCACTCCGCGAACACGGTTTGGTAACGCTCACGGTCGTGCCGGACATCTGGCGAACCGGCCTGGAGTTGTGCAGTAACGACCCCTTGTGCGATGAAATGACCGGCCAATAATGGTCGGGCGTGCGCCCTGAGTCTAGTACAACTGCGGTCACCTGATCGCGCAATCGCGATCAGTGGGGCGGATCAAATCAATCCTTCTCTGATAGCTGTTGCCACGGCCTCTGCCCGATCAGAGACATTCAACTTCCGATAAATGTCCTGGACACGCCTCCTCACGGTGATTTCGCTCAGCTGCAATTCTTTGGCTATCCCCCGATAGGTGGTCCCTTGCGCCATCGCGTTGAGGATCAGCCGTTCCGTCTCGGAGAGACTACCAGCATCCCGGGCTCGTTCCCTGACGAGGGTCGCATACTGGGCGATCAGGTCGCCTGCCACCTCAGGGGCCACCACCACCTCCCCCGCGTGTACGGCCCTTATGGCGTCCGCTATCTCCGCCAGCCCAGCACTCTTAATCAGAAACCCGTCAGCGCCCGCCTCCAGGCTTCGTGAGGCGTAACCCGGGTCGTCGTAGACGGTGAGAATGATGACCTTGGTGGCGAGCTTAACACGCTTGATCTGTCGCGCCAGCTGCATGCCGTCCTGGCCAGGCATGCGGATGTCCAGCAGGACCACATGGGGGTTCAGCTGTTCCACCTTCCGCAGTGCCGCAGCCCCGTTTTCCGCTTCCCCTACGACGTCGAATCCTTCAGCGGAAGCCAACATTGTGCGAAGTCCCTGACGAACCACAGGGTGATCGTCCACCAGCAGAATGCGGATCGGCTCACGCACGAGAGGTACCTCCCGGTCTTCCGGCACCTCGAGGGATAGAGAGGGTTACGGTAGTCCCCTGCCCCTCACCTGATCGAATGTCCAGCGTCGCCCCAATGCTCATGGCCTTCCGGCGCATGTTTTCAAGGCCAAAACGAGGTCGGCTTCGATCCAAGCGATCCTGTTCAAAACCGCAGCCGCCATCGCGGACCACTATGCGCAAGCCACTGCGGCTGAACCGCAACTCGATCGTTGGGTCGGCGCCACCAGCATGTTTGAAGACATTGCTCAAGGCCTCTTGGACGATGCGATACGCCGCCAGCTCTGCCTGAGAAGACAACCTTACGGGGCGACCCGCAGTCCGCAAGACACAACCGAGGCCCGACAGGCGGCGGAAGGTCGACACGTGTTTCTGAAGAGCAGGCAGCAACCCAAGATCCTCGAGCCCCGGGGGATAAAGGTCAAATATGACCCTGCGCATCTCTTCACTGCATTCAGCCAAAACGCCGCTGACATTGCCAAGTTGCTCAAGCACAGGTGCCGGGAGTGCGAGACGTGCGGTGCGAAGCGTCTCCAGCTCGAACCGAGATCCAATGAGAAGCTGCATCACACCATCATGTAGGTCGGAAGCAATACGCCGGCGCTCCTCCTCCTGTGCACGGGCGCTCTGCTCTACGAAGTCGTCCAAATCGCAAGCTTTCCGCTCTAGGGCAACCCTGGACCGCGTCAACTCTTCAAACAGAGCGGCGTTCTCGAGTGCCACGGATACTTGACGGGCCAGAGTCTCCAAGAGGGTGACGTCATCAGCATCGAAGCCGCAGGTTTTCACATCCTGGACGTCGACCACGCCTATCGTCCGGCTTCCGCGCTTAATCGGGACTGTGACTTCGGAACTGGTAGATGGGAAGCGAGGATCGAAGTAGTAATGACTCTCGAGCGCTACGTCCTCGGCCAGTACGGGCTCGCCACTCCAGGCTACCCACCCTCCCATGCCCTCGTCCCGGATGCGAAGCTCCCAGCCAATCAGGTCTCGCCTGGGCCCCGTGATGTCCCAGGCAGCACGACATATGACAACGCTTCGCGCTTCGTCAACGGTGGAGATGTTGACGTAGTAATAGCCAAAAGTCGACTGGATTAGGCGCACGACCTCCCAAAGCAACTCCTCGACGGCGAGAATGGAGCTCAAGCGTAGCGCCACGTCGTTGACGAGTTGCATTTGGCGAGCCCGTCGCTCAACGGCCAGTTGCGCTTCGTTCGCAACACTCACCACAGCGGGGGCACCACTCCGGGGCTATTATTGGTACGTGGTGCTAGCGTTATACGCCGTCGTCCATGAGACGTCAACCACCTATTCGCGACGACAGAAGCCGCTACTTCGCCACGACATGAACTGGCCGCCGAACGTCGATTGACGGTCGAGGAAGAACCTCGACCGTCAATCGGTGCCGAAAGCGAACGGCTATTCGCGAGTCATGAGTTACGCCCTCAGCACTCGCTGAAGCCGCAGCTGTAGCACTTGTGGCAGCCCTCTTCGTAGACCAGCGTCGCGTGGCCGCAGTCCGGACAGAGGTCCCCTATGCGGGTCGGTTCCTCGTCTTCGGTCTCGTCTTTCAGAGCCTCCAGTTCCAGCTGGACCGGAGCGGCCCCTTCGATCTCGATGGTAGGCTCGGACCTCAGGTTCTCGGATAGCACTTGAGCCACCGCATCGGGTAGCGAGCGCACCCGCTCCCTTCCGAAGCCGAGTTGCCGGCCACCGCCTATTCCGAGGAGCTGCGACACCACTTCGCGCAGCCGCACGGTCGGAGCCAGCGGGGATGGAAGCCTCAATACCAGGGAGACGAGCCTGCCGATGGCCTCGGCAACCGCGGCGGTGTCGCTTCCCGCCTTTCCGACGTTCAGGAACACCTCGAAGGGCTCGTTGGACCCGTTCCGGTTCACCGTCACGAAGGCGGTCCCGAGTGGCGTCTCGGCCCTGTAGGTGTGCCCGGCCACGATCCTCGGCCTCGGCTTGATCTTGTCCTGGCTCCACGTGGGATGGACGGCCGCCGCTACCCTGGGCTCGGCCTCGGCCGTCTTGCCTTCGGACCCGACGTGCAGGACCTGCGTGCTCTTGCACCCGTCTCGGAAGACGGTGATGCCGAGGCAGCCCAGCTCGTAGGCCTTCATGTACACGGCTGCCACGTCCTCGACGGTGGCGGAGTTGGCCAGGTTCACGGTCTTGGAAACCCCGTTATCCGTGTGGCGCTGGAAGGCAGCCTGGGTGCGCACGTGCCACTCCGGGGCGACCTCGTGCGCGGTGACGAACACCCTGCGGAC
>JAJYKO010000741.1 GCA_021788565.1 Chloroflexota bacterium | reverse complement strand
CCTCCTCTTTGGGCCCCGCGGAACGAAACGGGAAGCCTGAGTAGAACTCATCAATGTAGGTCCCGTTCCAGCCCAGAAGGTTGCAGCCGCTCTCGCCCTTATCGCCCCCCTGGGTGCCGGTGAGAGCCACTTCCGGATTGAAGAACCAGTTCCAGTCGAAGTGGGCGAGGCCCTTCGGCTCCACCCCGTGAAGCGAACCCATCCCCGCCTTCGGCGCCATGACGTCGATCCGGCGAGCGACGGGCCTCCCCAGTTGTGCCAGGTGGCCCTCGATGATCCGCTGGAGTGCGCCAGGATCCACACAGGTCTCAGCGTACACGTGAGCGTGGGTGCGCCGGGGTTCCGTGTCCTGCACCAGCATCGCCCAGAGGCGGCGCCATTGGTCGCTCCGGAAGTAGGCGATGACTCCCTGAATCGCTTTTTCTTTCTCCATCGAAGTCTACTCCATTTTCGTCACGTGGTGGGCTCGACGGCCGGTGCCTTCGCGACTGCCTCTTCGTGCTTTTTCGGCACGGCCATGGTAAGAATGCCCGCGATCAACAGAATGGCCGCCAGCGCGTACATGCCCGCGCTCATCGTGTGCGTTCTATCCGCCAGGAAACCGATGACAAATGGTCCCACGAAACCACCCAGATTCCCCACCGAGTTGATCAGAGCGATCCCAACCGCCGCCGCTGCCTCGCCGAGGATAGCGGTCGGCAGGGTCCAGAAGGTCGCGAGAAACGTGTAGATACCCATGGTCGCCACGGAGAGAAGGATTATGCTCAGGACCACGTTCTCCGTCATGGTCAGGCCTAACGCCGCGACCGCCGCCACTATGAGCGGTATACCCGCGTGCAGCCGCCGCTCCATTACCTTATCGGAGTGATTCGCCACCAGGACCATCGAGATCACCGCGCATATGTACGGTATGGCCGTGATGAATCCTATCTGAGTGGTGCTGAAGGAAGAGGACAGGCCCTTCACGATTTGCGGCATCCAGAATACCAGTGCGTACAACCCGAACACGAAGCCGAAGTAGCAGACGGCGAAATACCACAGCCACCCGTTCTTGAGGGCACCCCATTCCGAGACCCTCACCACTTTGAGCCTCGCCTCGTGTTCCGCCGCCAGTCGCGCGGCCAGCCACTTCTTCTCGTCTTCGCTGAGGAACTTGGCCTTCTGCGGGCGGTCGACCAGCACGAACAGCGTTACAACCCCGAGGATAACCGCTGGTATTCCTTCCAGGATGAACACCCAGCGCCAACCCACGAGCCCGAGCCAGCCACCGTTGCCCACGATCCAGCCCGAGACCGGCGCGCCGATGATGTTGGCGATCGCTACAGCCGTAGCGAAGAGAGTTATTGCCCGAGCATAGCTCCTTGCCGGGAACCAGAACGTCAGGTAGAGGACGATGCCCGGAAAGAAGCCCGCCTCCGCTGCGCCCAGTAGAAACCGAAGGATCCCGATATCCATGGCGCCTCGGGCGAGGCCCTGGAAGACCGTCACCAGGCCCCAGGTGATCATGATGCGGGCGATCCAGATTCGAGCACCCACCCTGTACAGGATCGCGTTGCTGGGGATTTCGAAGATGAAATACGAGATGAAGAAGATCCCAGAGATGGTTCCAAACACCGTCGCCGAGATGCCGAGGTCCTTGTTCATTGTAAGGGCGGCGACCCCTACATTCACCCGGTCCAGTATCGCTATCACGTAGAGCAGAAACACAAAGGGGATAACGTTCCAGCGCAACTTGCTGGTAAGCCGTTCTTCGTCTACTACAACGCCAGCCATCGCCGTCAAATCCTCCCGTATTCAGCAGTTTTGGCGTCTTCCGGCCTTCACTGGCTATTCTGGCTGCGACGTTGCAGCAACTACAAACATACGCGAGTGTGCTGTATAGGCGCCTCCTGGAGGGGGATGAACGTCCCTCTCGCCAGTATCTGCGCCGCCATCCCGTGGAGTGCTGTCGTGTGGCAAGTAGCGGCGCTGGGATCGCGGCAGATGAGGCAAAACGAATTCGGGCCGCTCCAATGATGGATTACAGTCCCGGATCGCAATCATCCTGAGGAAATGCTTAGGAAATACTTAGGAAATGTTGATGATTTGCGCGAAGCGGGTACCGCGGGCCGGCCGGCGAATCGCGACTGGCATGACTCAGGAGAGGGGGGAGATGGGGTCGCCCACCTCATAAGCCATTTCGACGGACATCCCCGCGCGTTGGGGCTTTGCCTCGTAGAGGCGCCTGTCGGCCACGGCCACCAGCGCCCCGACTTCGCGTGCATCCAGCGGAAACGAGGCGATGCCAAAGCTCAGCCGCACTGGGATCGCCGTCCCATCCTCAGTGATGCACGGGTGCGCGTCCAGCGCCGCGATCCAGCGGTTTACCGCCTCGGTTGCGCTCTCAGCTCGCGTATCGGGGAACACCGCCGCGAACTCGTCTCCCCCGTACCGTCCCAGGACGTCTTTCGCGCGTGAGTGCACCAGAAGGAGCTGACTCACGTGCTTGAGAACCTGATCCCCGGTCTGGTGACCAAACCGGTCGTTGACATGTTTAAAGCCGTCCAGGTCCATCATGACGAAGCAGAGGGTATGGCCCAGGGATTTTGCCAGCGCCAGCTCACGGGCCAGCCTCTCGTGTATCGCCCTGTGGTTCAGGCAGCCGGTGACAGGGTCTCGGTCCGCGAGCTGTCTGGTCGCCTCATACTGCCGGGAAAGCTCATCCTCTCGTCGTGTCCTATCGGTAACGTCCGAGATGATGGCGACCCGACTCACGACAAGCCCGCGCCAGTCGACCACGGTCGACAGCCGCACGTCGAAGGTACGCGTTGGATGTGGCGATACCACCATTTCTTTCGTCGTATCGATCGTGTCCTCACGCGAGGCGCTCCCAAAGTCAGGCCACTCGGGCCACACCTCGGACGCCGGCTGGCCGAGAGCATTCTTGAGTGAGCGCGTGCTCAGTTGCAGGGCGGCGGAATTGAGGTCGATCACGCGTAAGGCTGGGTCCAGAACCACGAGTCCATCGCGCATGTTCTCCAGCACCTCGCGGCGCGACACGGAGAGGACATCGCTTAAGCTCAGACCAGTGATGCCGCTGGCGAGGACAAGTGCCACCACGATAAAGCTAAGTGGGGTGAGATCCAGATCTTTAAGAGGGGTTCGCCCGAAAACATAGAACAGATCCGCTATGAGTGGAATGAGGCCGATGAGGAGTAGGATCACGGCGCGTCGCGCGTGGCCGTGGTGGCTCCTCAAGATGAGCAAGAGGATCATCGCAAGGCCAACCGCTACGAGGGCATAGCTGTATGCTATGTTAGCCCATCCTGCCGGCCCCCAACTGCTGACGAGTAGCGGCCAGCCGCCGCTGGTATCCAGGTGGTTTTGCGCATAGACGAGTCTGTGCGACTCGTTCGTGAAGGTGAGGAGCAGCATCAGGACGGGCTCCGGGACCAGGAGCAGCAGATTGCGGCGGGTGAGCCACCGGTCTCGTCCGGTGTAGTGCATCGCGAAGACCAGGAAGAAGGCTGGACTGGAAAGGCTCCCGAAGAACTGAAGCTTCGCAAGGATCAGCTTGGACGGCAGGTCGGTGGCGGCCAGCTCAAGGCCGTAGAAGACGCTCCACTCCGCGCCGGCAAGGAGGAAGAGCGCGAGCGATCTCGCTTCGGGTAGTCGCTGGTGCCGCCATGCATAAGCAGCGAGACCTATGGAGACGAGGGAGGCCCACAGCATCAGCGGCGCGTAAAAGGACTCGTACCTGTACAAGTGGAAACCTTCCGAGAGACTTTTCCGTGCAGCGTGCAGGGGACTGAACGCCACGAGGCATCACGCAGTGTACCACAGAGCGCCCTGTGAGTCTGCCGGAAGGCTGACCGGGGGGGCGTCGAGATCCAGGGAGACCCCGGCCGGCCCATGGG
>JAJYKO010000012.1:18866-19399 GCA_021788565.1 Chloroflexota bacterium | reverse complement strand
CCAGCACCGCCGGCGACGTACGCTCCGTCCTCCACGCCGCTCCCGCCGGCCGTGGCCAGCCCCCTCCCCACGCCTGTTCCCACGGTGGTGGCCGCCCCGTCCGCAACCCCGCCCGCCGGCTCTTCCGCGACGGCTGCTTCCGGTGGACAGGCCACGTTGAACGCCGGGCCTCCCATCTTCTCCTCCAGCACCGCCACCATCCTCCTGTTCTTCACCCAGGATCGGGGCACGGCGGGCCAGCAGATCCGGTTCTCCGCGATGTCCCAGGAGGCTCCGCCGCCGCCAGCCACCGTCATAGGAGTTTGCACTGCTCAGGCGCTCGCGCCCCACACCTCGGCGACGGGCTGCCAGATCGAATGGAAGCCGCCCCAGCCGGGAGACTACATCGTGTCGGCGCAACTGGCCTCGGGTCCCCGAGCAACCGCCCTGGTAGATGCCTTTGCCCCATCGACGCCACTGGCCATCACCGAAGGCTCGGCCTACGTGGAGCAGGGACAGATCAAGGCCGAGGCCAGCGTGCACGTCGCCGGCTC
>JAJYKO010000012.1:0-18856 GCA_021788565.1 Chloroflexota bacterium | reverse complement strand
TGCTGCCGCCGGCAGCCAACGTGACGGTTAGCGCGCTGCTCAAGAGCTATGGCAAAATAGCCCTATCGATACCTCTGCGACTCAGCGGCACGCAGGGCGGCCTGTTCAACTACGCCGGCAGCGCCCCCGAGGCGGGGGTGCGGCAGGGGGTGTACTACCTGCAGATCGACGCAACCAGCAAGAACGGCGAGACAGGCTCCGTTTACCCGCCGATCAACTGGCCCGACATACAGGTCCAGATCCCGCCTCAGCCCGTCCCTGGATCACCAGCCGCATCCACGGCCGTGCCGGCATCATCTCCGGACCCTTCCGTCGTGGCCCACGACAAGGCCGCCGTGGCCGCCGTGTACGGCAACTGCTCCGCCTTCAATCCCAACGGATGCCCCTTCGGACCGGTTGTCACGACCCAGGACGGCTCGGGTAACCTGCTGTACGCCATCTCCACCCAGACGACGGGCGACGACTGCTTCCGGCACATCGCCTACTTCTTCGACGGCGAGAGGCTGCTGGGCAACACGAGCCAGTTGCCGCCGAACAGCATCGGCGGGGTTGTGGCGATACAAGCGGCGGGTCCCGGGAGGTTCGCCGTTGGGTACGGGGTGAGCCCCTCGAAGTTGACGAGCTGCGCGGAGAACGGCTCGGCCGGGACGGATATCTACGTCTACGGCTGGGACGGCTCCCACCTCTTCGTGGTGTCGGGTACGCCCCCCACGCCCCCAGCGGTGATCGTGGGCTCACCCGAGGACCGTTGATGCGATCGAGCCGCCTGCAAACGGAGGAGGGCACGGAAACGGGGTTGGTCCTCCGTCACCTGGGGCCGCCTCCGCTTCGTGGCTATTGTCCGCGTGTGCCGGCCTGTGCTACGCTGGAGGAAGCCGTCAGCAATCAGCCGTCAGCCGGGGAGAACCTGAGGGATGATCTCCTCAATTCGCGGTTCGCGATTTGCTGTTCGCTTCTTGCTGATAGCTGATAGCTGATAGCTACAACACGGAGGATCGGGATGAAAGTCAAGCTGGCATACGGCAAAGAAGGGCTCGATGTGGAGTTCCCCGACGAGGGAGTGAACGTAATCGAGCCTCACTACATCCCGGGACTGCCGGATGAACAGGCTGCCCTGCGGGAGGCGCTCAGGTCCCCGATCGGGTCCGCACCGCTGGCCGATCTGGTGAAGCCACATCATACGGTCGCGATCACATTCCCGGACATAACCCGACCCTGCCCCACGGCTCGGATGTTGCCGTCCATCCTGGAGGCCATCAGCGCGGTCCCGAGGGAGCAGGTCGTTCTTATTAATGGCACCGGCATGCACCGCGCAAATACCGAGGAAGAGCTACGCCGGATAGTGGGCTCGGAGGTCTACGACAACTACCGGGTGATCAACCACAACGCCTTCGACAAGAGCACCCTGGCCTACGCCGGCAAAACCAGCCGGGGCACCGAGCTGTGGTTCAACGCCGAGTACCTGAAGGCGGACGTGAAGATTCTCGTGGGCTTCATCGAGCCTCACATGTTCGCGGGCTTCTCCGGCGGCGCCAAAGCGGTGCTGCCGGGCGTCGCGGGCGAGCACACGGTGCTGAGCAACCACAATGCCCAGATGATCGGGGACTCAAAGTCCATCTGGGGCATCACCAAGGGCAACCCCATCTTCGAGGAGATGCGGGAAGCCGTCTTGATGACCAATCCCACCTTTCTTTGCAACGTGACGTTGAACCGGGACAAGCAGATCACCAACGTCTACTACGGCGCGCTGCTGGCCGCCCACAACGCCGGCATCGACTTCGCGCGGCGGACCGCCATGCGCCCCGTGCCGGAGCCCTTCGACATCGTGGTGACGACCAACAGCGGCTACCCCCTGGACCAGAACCTCTACCAGGCAATAAAGGGAGCCTCCGCGGCCAACCTGATCGTGCGAGATGGCGGGGCTATCATCTCCGCTTCCGAGTGCAGCGATGGGATCCCGGAGCACGGCAACTACAAGAAGCTCCTCCACTCCCACCCAAGCCTGGATGCCATAATGAAGATGATCTACGAACCCGGCTTCCTGCTGTTCGACCAGTGGGAGGTGCAAATCCAGGCCAACGTCCAGAAGAGGGCTGAGTTCTACATCTACTCCTCGCTGGACGACCGGGAGGTGGAGATGGCCCACGTCAAGCCGACCCACGACGTCGGCGCCACCGTGCGAGAGCTGATGAAGCGGTACGGCCCCAAGTCGACGATCGCCGTGCTGCCGCAGGGTCCGTTCACGATACCGTACGTGGAGGACGAGGCCGGAAAGGCGTTCGAGGCGATGGCAACCCAGGGCGTGGGCAGCAAGTGATGTAAAGTCTCCCTCTCCCAGAGGGAGAGGGTTGGGGTGAGGGAAGAGACAATGGTACTGATGCTTTCGCGCAGCGACATCAAGGGCCTCATCTCCATGCCTGAGGCCATCGCAGCCCTGAGACAAGCCCACGGGGAGTTCTCCCGAGGCGCCGCGGCCATGCCCGTGCGTGGCGTCATCGTGGATCCTGAGCACGACGGGTGGTTCGGGGTCATGCCCGCCTATCTCTTCGGCAGCGGAGCCCTCGGGGTGAAGTCGGTGACGGTCTACAAGCAGAACCCCACCAGGGGCATCCCGGCAACCCTGGGCCTTACCGTGCTGCTGGACCCCGAAACCGGGGTGCCGCTCTCGGTGATGGACGCCGGCTACCTGACCGGCGTGCGCACCGCCGCCGCGTCGGGGGTTGCTACCAGCCTTCTGGCCAAAGAAGATGCGCGCGAGCTGGCGATCCTGGGGCCAGGCGTACAGGGCCGGCACCATCTGATGGCCATGGTTGCGGTCCGCCCGATCGAGCGGGTTCGAGTCTACGACAGGAACCCTGAGAACGCCGAGAAGTTCCGCCAGGAGATGCAGCCCGCCGTTTCGGCAAGAATCCAGGTGGTCGGTTCCGGGGAAGAAGCCATCAGGGGTGCCGACGTGATCGTGACCACGTCCACCTCCAGAACCCCGATAGTCGAGTACGCCTGGCTGAAGCCAGGCGCCCACATCAACGGCGTCGGCGCTCACGCAGCGGACGTGCGCGAGCTCGCCAGCGAGGTGATAGCCAGGGCGCGGGTGGTGGTGGACTCCAGGGAAGCCGCCCTCAAGGAAGCCGGCGATCTGCTGATGCCCATAGCAGAGGGCAAGGTGACGCCGGAGCAGCTTTCCGACGAACTCGGCGAAGTGGTAGAGGGGCTGAAGCCAGGTCGCACTTCTCCAGACCAGATCACCGTCTACAAGTCCGTCGGCATCGCCATCCAGGACATGGCCGTGGCGAGCATGGTGTACCGAAAGGCCATCGCCAACAAGGTTGGCACCGAGGTGGAGCTGCTGTCGTAGCGCTCGACTTACCGCAGCGGATTTACCGGAACAGGATGTACAGGATTGACAAAGATAGACAAGATGGTTGATAGGCAACTTATCCTGCCGGCCTGATCCACCGCGAAGGCGAGGCCGAGGCCCCAGACGTACTTGTGGGTGCCGTCGTCCAGAAGGACCGGCAGGCTCGCGTTCACGTCGTAGAGGTAGTTCGTCTGGGTGCCACCTACGGTCTTGCTGGCTCTTTTGCCGTCCCCGTCATAGGTGCAGGTGGACGACGTTCCGTTCACGCTCGCACTCTTCAGCCTGTTCGCCTGGTCGTAGCCGAAGGTGTCGCTCCCCCTGGCGGTGAGGTTCCCGTTCGCGTCCACCGTGTAGGTGGTGCTCCCCGCCTGGGTGATCCTGTCGGCCCTGTCGTAGGAGTAGGTCGTACTCCCCATGGCGGACCTGTTGCCCGCGGGGTCGTAGCTGTAGGATGCGCCGCTGCCCCCGCTCACCCACGTCAGGCGGTAGAGGGAGTCGTAGGAGTAGGTCGTGATCCCCGTCACGGTGGGGGTCGGTGTGGCGCTCGCTCCCGGGGTGGCCGTGGGTGTCGGCGTGTCCGTCCACGTCGCCGTGGGCGTGGCGGTAGGGCCACTGGTCGGGGTCGCGGTGGGTGTCCAGGTCGGGGTGGGGGTAGGCCATGCCGTGCCGGTGGCGGCCGGCGTCGCGGTAGGGGTACCCGTGGAGAGCGCCCACGCGGTGAAGGAGGTGTAGGTGGCGGAGGTGCCAGCCTGGACGGTGGACCTCACCCCCGCAGTAGCCCGAGGAGAAGCTCCCGTCCGTGGCCGTCACCATCCAAGCGGCCGGCTCGGTGCCGCCCGTCTGCCACACCCTGGCCGAGAGGGTGGTCCCCTGCACCTGGAAGCGGAGGGAGTAGGAGGTCCCGGCGCTGGCGCTGAAGGGGGTCGTCGCCAGCGTGGTGGTGGTGCCGCTAACGTCCTTCTGGACGACCAGGCTCGTCCCGTCTATGTACGCCTTGTACCAGTTGTTGGTGTCGGTCCAGCGCAGCACAGCCCCCAGGTTGGTGTAGCTGTATGAGCTCATGCTGCCGGAGAACAGCACCTGGGCATCGCTAACCGCCGGCCCCAGCACACCGTTGAAAGTGCCGCTTCCGTTGGAGATGAGCCCCGTGTCGTTGGAGATGGAGAAGACAGCGTTGCTATTGGCGTCGGCACCCCAGGACTGCCCGTCCGATGCGGTTCCCCAGTAGATCTGGTCGGGCCGCTGGAAGCTGTCCTGGGCGATGACGCCCCCGGAGCCAGCGGTGGGCGTTGGGGCGGGCGTATTGGTGGCCGTCGGCAGCGATATTGCTGCCTACGAATTTGGGATGTGGAAACTGAGGGGCCGATCGCATAATATACACAGCATCTTCTTGTCTCCAATCGAATCCGGCTCCGCTGGAAGTGGAGGACACGGCTATGAGCGCTTCAAGAAACAAGATAGACCAATTGGTGCTGCCCAGATATAGCTATGCCGACTCCGATCACTTGGCTGGCGTGAGCCGGGGGACCTCGAAACGATGGACTTCCGGGTACGAGTACCTGTCTCCCAGCGGACAGCGGGTAGCGCAACCGCCGGTTACTCCAGGCATCGAGAGGCGTGGGGCTATCTCCTTCGTTGACCTGGTAGAGATAGGCGCCATCGGCCAACTGAAAGAACACGGCTTCTCCCTGAAGACCATCCGCCAAATTGTCACCAACTGCCAGGAGATCCTAAAGGTTCCACGCCCCTTGGCGACTCTGCAATTTAGGACCGACGGGCGGGAAATCTTCGTCGATGTCGGGAGCCACCTCGTTGAGGTCGGGAAGCGAAAGGGAGAGCAGGCATGGCGTGAGATCCTAGAACCCTTCCTGAGCAATGTGGACTATACCCAAGGGCTAGCGAGCCGTTGGTGGCCTGATGGCAGGCAGGGCGCTGTCGTCATCGATCCCAGCTACGGCTTTGGCTTCCCCGTTATCCGCAACACTGGCGTCCGGACTGAGATCATACTGGAGAGGTTCCTGGCAGGAGACCCGCCGAACGAGATTGCCAACGACTTCGAACTACGTTACCCCGATGTCGAGCAAGCGCTGCGCTTTGAGTACCAACGCCGCGCGGCTGCATGATCTTCTTCGACCGCTCCATACCTCGGCCAGTGGCCGACGCTTTCAAGCAGGAGCGGAAGGACGTTGTATGGCTATCGAAAGGCACCCCGGACACTCAGTGGCTGAGGAAGGCCGGCGCTAAGGGGTGGCTCGTAATCTCTCGAGACAAGCGAATCAGGATCCGCCCAGGGGAGAAGAGCGAGATACTGGACAATAACGTCGGCTGCTTCATCCTAGCCTCCAAGAAGAATATGGCCAAAGAGGAGATGATAGACCTCATCAGGGCTACACTCCCCACTATGGAAAGACTCTTCTCTGTGACTCCCCGGCCATTCATCTTCACCATCGACAGCCGCGGCCAATTCAGGCAATACGTATGAACATCTTCCGGAGCCACCTCGTCTGCCATGCTCAATCAAAATAACCGGACAGAAAATGCTCGCATCCCTGTGCGTGTGCTACCGCGCCAACCTCGGGTAATGGACAGTGACTTATCCTGTCTATCCTGATCCAATCCTCCTCCCGCTCGCGCCGTCTCCCCATCTCCACACTTCGGGCACGCCACTTGCCCTCCCTGATAATTGATGACGTATACTGGGTCAGAAGTCATGGGGGGGGAGGATCTTATGAACCCGAAGAAGGTTTTTGACCTGCTGAAGGACACGTTCAAGAAGTGGAACCAGGACCACGCTTCCACCCTGGCGGCAGCGCTGGCCTACTATGCCGTCTTCTCCATCGGCCCCCTGCTCCTCATTCTCGTCTCAATGGCAGGGCTGGTCTTCGGCCAGAAGGCCGCTGAGGGGCAGCTCGTTGGTCAGATCCAGGGATCGGTCGGCCCCCAAACCGCGGACACCGTCCAGAACCTGCTTAAGGCAGCTTACCATCCGCGCGCCGGGATTATCGGGACTATCATAGGCGTCGTGACGCTGATCTTCGGTGCAGCTGGCTTCTTCGGGCAACTCCAGTCCTCCCTGAACATGATCTGGGAGGCCAAGCCACCATCGTCGGGCATCAAAGGAATCGTGATCCAGAGGGCACTCACCTTCCTGATGGTGGTGCTACTGGGTGTCTTGCTCATTGTCCTGTTGGTGCTGGGTGCGATTGTGACCGCGGCGGTCACCTTCTTCGGGTCTATGCTCCCGGCTTCCTTCTCGGGTTATCTTCCACAGGCGGCCGAATTCGTTCTGTCCTTCGCGGTGATCACACTGGTGATCGGGGCCGTCTTCCGCGTCCTACCGGATACCACGGTGGCGTGGGGCGACGTTTGGATAGGGGCAGCCATCACGGCATTGCTGTTCACCGCTGGGAAGCTGGGCCTCAGCTTCTACCTGGGTCGGGAAGGCGTTACCTCCGCTTATGGCGCGGCCGGCTCGCTGGTGGTGCTGATGCTCTGGGTCTACTACTCGGCGCAGATATTCTTCGTGGGAGCCGAGTTCACGCAGGTGTACGCCAACAAATACGGTCCCAGGGCAGTGCCCCGAGAAAATGCTGCCGGTCCGGCGGACAAGGAGGCACCCATGAGCCCTGAGGGTACCGCGGAGCGGGGCCCGGTCGCCGAGGGCGACGGCAGTCAGCAGCGCCAGCCGGAGCAACCCCGAAAGGGACAGGCGGCGTAGTTCGTGCTCGGGGCGTCCTTTGTGCCGTCCTGGAATCGACGCTTCAGCGGGAGGTACTGTGGAACCGCCGACTGAAGTCTCGACTCCAGGATCCAACAAATGCTCCGCGGCGGAACGCTGGTGCCGAGGGTCTGGGGACTACCGCAGCGCCTCTGGGTTGACGGTATAGACGGGGCGATCGCCGTGCAGCCGCCGGACCACGTTCTCCACGGCCTCCATAGCCGACGCATCTATCGCATCCAGGCTGGAGCCGGCCATGTGCGGCGAGAAATAGACGTTGTCCAGCTTCCGCAGCGGGCTATCGGCCTCCAGCGGCTCGTGCTCGAAGACGTCCAGTGCCGCCCCGGCGATGCGATTATCCTTCAGTGCACGATAGAGGGCCTTGGTGTCGACGAGCCCGCCGCGGGCCGTGTTGATCAGGTAGGCCGTGGGCTTCATCAGGGACAAGGTTTCGTCGTTGATCAGGTGGCGGGTGCTGGCATCCAGGAAGGAGTGGATGGTCACGAAGTCGCTTTCTCGCAGCAGCTGCTCCAGGGGCACGTAGGTTACCCCATGCTCCTCGGCGAACTGGCGATCCCTCAGCACGTCGACGGCGAGGATCCGCATCTCGAAGGCCCTCGCTCGCTGAGCCACCTCCTTGCCGATGGTCCCCAGCCCGATAATCCCCAGGGTGCGCCCGGCCAGGTCGATTCCTTCGTGACGGCTCCAGCCACCCTTTCGAACCTCAGACAGGCTCTCCGCGAGGCGGCGGGAGCAGTAAAGCATGAGCGCGAAGGCGTATTCCGCAACGGCGTGCCGGTTCACGCCCGGGTTGATGGCCACGGCGACACCGTGTCGGGTGGCGGCCCTAACGTCGATAGCGTCGTACCCGACTCCAACGCGGGCTATCACCTTCAGCTGCGGCGCGGCGTCCAACACCCTGGCGGTGAAGGGGTCCACCCCGGCCACAACGCCGTCGATACCCTGCAGCAGGCCAATAAGCTCGTCCTCCGAGCGGCTTCCCTCGCAGTAGTTGAAGACGACTTCCAGGCCGGCAGTCTGCAGCCGCCGGTGGGCATCGCCATCCGGCTTCACGAAACTGGACGTTACGAGCACTCGTGGCATCGCGTTTTCCACCTCACTCAGCTCCTACGTTAGCCTATCTTTTCCTGTTCTTTCGGGGCAGCCTTAAGGTCGGTGCGCTTTCCGGCTTTCAGCAGCGCGGAATCCAGCTTGTGAGGGATCACCTCCTGGAGCATTCGAGACACCGCCAGCAGCCCGTCGATGTCAATGCCTGTATCGATCCCCATCTCCTGGATCATGTACACCAGGTCCTCGGTGGAGACGTTCCCCGTCGCCCCGGGGGCATAGGGGCACCCGCCCAGCCCGCCGATGGCCCCGTCGAAGCAGGTCATCCCCGCCTGCATGGCGGCGACGACGTTGGCCAGCGCCATGTCCCGAGTGTTGTGCAGGTGCAGGGTGAACTCCACGTCCGGGTACCTGTCCAACAGCCGCGAGCAGAGGTCGTAGGTCTGCCTCGGGTTGGCGACGCCAACGGTGTCTCCGAGGCTCATGCGCCGGATGCCCAGTTCGTAGTAGCGAGAGATGATCTTCTCCAGCCGCGTCCACGGAATCTCCCCCTCGAAGGGGCAGCCGAAGACCACCGCCATGCCGGCCTCCACCCGAATGCCGGCTTGCATGGCCACCGGCACCATCTGCTCGAACTCCCTGAAGGAGTCCTCGATGGAGCGATTGGCGTTGGAGCGATTGTGGGATTCGCTGACGGACATCATCAGGTGCACGCCGTCCGGCTTAAGGGGAATCGCCCGCTGAAGCCCGCGCATGTTGGGCACCAGCACCTGGTAGCGCACCCCCGGCTTCCTCTCGATCGCCGCCATCACCTGCTCGGCGTCGGCCAGCTGAGGCACGGCTTTGGGATGAACGAAAGAGGTCGCCTGGATCTCTGGGATGCCTGTCCTCGATAGGGCGTCGATGATCTCGATCTTCTTCTCAGTGGGGATCCACTCGTGCTCGGCCTGGAAGCCGTCCCTCGGCCCCACCTCCATGATATGAACGCGCTTCGGTAGCTGCATCTCCACCTCCGTTAGATTACGCCCTCTGCCTTCAGGGCCTCCATCTCGTCCGCGCTCAGACCCAACTCGCCCTGGTAGACGTCTCGATTGTGTGCGCCGATCTCCACCGGGCCGGCGCACCGAACGGCGCCTGGGGTATTGGAGAACTTGGGCACGATGCCCGGCATGCTCACCTTCCCCAGCACCGGGTGTTCTACCTGAATTATGCTCTCCCTGGCCCGGTACTGGGGATCCTGGAAGATGTCCGCCATGCTGGGTACCGGGCTCACCGGCACCCCGTTGTCATCCAGCAGCTTCACAAGATCATCGTACGAGAAGCGCGAGCACCATTCCTGAACCATGCTCAGGATCTCCTCGCGGTGCGCGACCCGGTGGGGGTTGGTGTCGAAGCTAGGATCCTTCAGCAGGTCGCTCCGGCCCATCACTTCGGCCAGCCGCGCAAAGGTGCGGTCCGTGCTGGTGACGATGATCATCCATCTGCCATCCCTGGACTGGAAGGCCCCGGCGGGCGCTGACTCCTGCAGAGCGTGGCCCGCCCGTTCCCTGGCCACCCCCGTGAGGTCGTACTGGACAATGGGTGTCTCCAGGATGCGGAACACCGCCTCGTAGAGCGCCAGGTCCACCTGCTGCCCGGCCGCCCCCTCGTGAGCCTTCAGATGGTAGAGAGCCATGGCGGCGGCCATCGCGGCGAAGATGCCGGTGACGTAATCGGCCATAGGGAAGGGAGGGCTGACGGGCGGCCTGTCCGGGTAGCCCTGCATGTAGGTTAGACCGCTGAAAGCCGTGGCCGGCGTGCCGAACCCCGCCTTTTCGCGGAAGGGCCCGGTCTGCCCGTAGCCAGAGATGCGGATCATGATGAGCCTGGGATTGATCGCCTTCAAGACTTCGTAGCCGAGACCCCAGTTCTCCAGGGTGCCGGGGCGGAAGTTCTCCACCAGCAGGTCCGCGGTGGCGACCAACCTTTTCAGCAGTTCCTTGCCCTTTTCCGTGCGGATGTCCAGGCTGACGCACCGCTTGTTCCTCGAGAGGGTTGTCCATGGACCGGGCACACCGCGCACCACCGGCGCGATGCCTCTGACGGCGTCGCCCACCTTTGGAAGCTCGACCTTGATGACGTCGGCGCCGAAGTCGCCCAGGAGGCTGGCCGCGAAGGGGCCGGCGAACACCGTGCCCAGGTCTATCACCCTCACTCCAGCCAGCGGTCCCGCGAATGATATTCCACCGTTAGACGTCGTCTGATCTGCCAACCAGCCCTCCCATCTGTCCTGCCTGGATGAGTTGTGTCGGGCTCCTTATAGACCGATTTCCGGATGCTACCCGCCCATCACAGCTAGCCCGGCGGAGGATAATCTTACACCAACAGGGTAGCGCTCTGTCATAGCGAATTGAAGCCAGGATTCCGTCCACATCGGGGTGATCTCCGCGCGACTGGAAGTCGCCAGCTCCCTCTCTGGCGAAGTCCGCCTGCGCGGACTGTCCCTAACCCGCGAAGGCGGGTTACGCCATCCTGGAGCCGGCGGTTTCAACCGCGCGGGGACCAGGTACCACCTCGATTGTTGGTGGAACCAAGAGACGGACGTGGGGGGAAACGCGGCCGGTCGCCCTTGACCGGCCGCTACTGCGTTGAGGCGCCACGCGAAGCATCCATACCTGGGGACAGCGATCAGCCGGCCTCAGCCTCGACCTCCGCGGCCACCTGCGCCCGCGCATTCCGCCAGGATTTCAGCACCATGGGACCGAAGAGGATCACGGCCGCGATCAGCAGCAGCGCCACTGTGATCGGCCTGGTGAAGAAGATCGCCGGGTTGCCGGCCGACAGGGCCAGCGATCGTCTGAAGTTCTGCTCCATCAGGTCCCCAAGGATCAACGCCAGGAGGGTTGGCGCCATTGGATAGTTGTAGGTCCGCATGAAGTAGCCGATGACCCCGAAGACGAGCATCAGTCCCACGTCGAACATCGAGAGCCTCAGCCCATACACTCCCAGGATGCAGAAGGCGATGACCATCGAGTAGAGGACGGCCCCAGGCAGGTCTAAGAGTTTGGCGAAGACGTTCACCAGCGGCAGGTTCAGGATGAGCAGGATCACGTTGCCCACGTACATGCTGGCGAAGACGCCCCAGACGAACTCTGGGTTGCTCTCGAATAAGAGCGGCCCGGGCTGCAGCCCGTAGATCATGAAGGCCCCCAGGAGGAGCGCCGTGACCCCGCTGGTCGGAATCCCCAACGTCATGAGCGGCACCAGCGCAGCCTGGTGGGCGGCGTTGTTGGCCGTCTCGGGCCCCGCCACCCCCTCGATGGCCCCGTGCCCGAACTGCTCGGGGTGCTTGGAGACCTTCTTCTCCAGGACGTAGGACATGAAGGAGGAGGTCGTCCCGCCCGCACCGGGCAGCGCGCCGATCGCGAAGCCCAGGGCGGTGCTGCGAACGTAGGCGGGGAACGACGCCTTCAGGTCCGCCCATGAGATCCACACGCTCCCCTTCACCTTCAACACCTCGGGGGCAGCCCTCTTGAATACGCCCGCCGCCATCATCACCTCGGAGATGGCGAAGAGCCCGATGGCCACGACGATGAAGTCTATCCCCTCCATCAACTCCGGCATGCCGAAGATGAAGCGCTGGGCACCCGCCTGGGCGTCCAGCCCCACCATGGAGAGGAGCAGGCCGAAGAGTGTGGAAACCAGGCCCTTCACCGCCGAGCCCGTGGTGAGGCCCGAGACCATGGTGAGGGCCACCACCATAAGGGCGAAGTACTCGGGCGGGGCGAACTTCAGCGCAAGGGCCGCCACCAGGGGGGAGATAAGCATCAATAGAACAGTCGCGACGGTACCGCCGAAGAAGGAGCCGATGGCCGCCGTAGCCAGGGCCGCCTTCGCCCTCCCTTGCCTGGCCATCTGGTAGCCATCCAGGCAGGTGACGGCGGAGGACGCCTCACCGGGGGTGTTGATCAGGATGGAGGTGGTCGATCCCCCGTAGGTGGCCCCGTAGTACATGCCGCACAGCATGATCACCGCGGTGGTTGGGTTCAAGTTGTAGGTAGCGGGCAGGAGAATGGCGATGGCGGTGATTGGGCCTATGCCCGGCAGTACACCGATGACGGTCCCCAGGACGGCGCCCACGAAGCAGTAGAAGATGTTCTCGGGCAGCAGAGCGACGCCGAAGCCGATCGACACGTTCGAGAGAAACTGATCCATCACTCTACTCCCCTCACCATCCCAAAAGTCCTATGGGCAGCCTCACGTCCAGGAAGTTGACGAAGCACGCGTACACGAGCACGCTGAACCCGACCCCGCTCACGACGTTGCGCACCCAGTGGCCCATCTCGAAAACTGCCGCCTCGTAGATGCAGAGGAGGGCTGTCGAGACGATGTAGCCAAGCGGTTCCATGGCGAAGACGTAGACGCCGATCCCGAGAAGGGCCAGGGCCTGGGTGCGTCGGTCCTCACCCATTCCATCCGGAAGCTCTGAGCGGTGGGCCCCTGCCGCCTGCTCCCTGGTGGTCTTCACGAACAGGGCAACCGACACCGCCATCAGGCAGATCGAGATAATGATTGGGAAGACCTCCGGCCCCACCGTCTGGCGTATGGCAGTCTTGGGCATGGTGATCGCAAGGTAGAGCGCCCACGACGAGAAGAGGAAGAGGCCGATGGATAGGCCCCGATCGAAACTCATGACGGACTCCCTTCTAGCGGGGGGCAGGGGACAGGGGTCGGGAACCGATCCCAGACCCCTGATCCCACACCCCTGGCTAATTACTGCTTCAGCCCCAGCTCGGCTGCCACCTTGTCGATCGTCACTGCCTGGTCATCCATGTACTTGTTCAGATCTTGAACCCGAAAGGCATCGACCCAACGGAATTTGGCCATGTTTTCCTGCCAGGTTGGGGTCTTGACCATCTTGCCAAGGAGATCCTGCCAGTACTTGACGGCGTAATCCGGCATGTTGGGTCCACCGGCGATGAAGCGGAAGTTGGTCCACTCCAGATTCACCCCGGCCTCCTTGAAGGTAGGAACGTCGGCCAGCACACCGCTGAGGCGAGTGCCTCCGCTGACCGCCAGGGCGCGCACCTTCTTGGACTCGATCAAGCCCAGAACGTCGTCGACGGTGGTGATCTCGGCCTTGGCGGAGCCCTCCAAGAGCACCGCGCTCGCCTCGGTCCCGCCAGCATAGGCCGCGTAGTTGATCTTCTTGATGTCGGCGCCGTAGGCCATGGCCAGGGCGCCGTACGCGATGCGGTCATCGGACTGGCCGCCACAGAGCGGAGTCTGATCCGGCTTCTCCTTGAGGTCCTTAAGCAGGTCCGTCAGGGTCTTGTACGGGGAGTCCGCTCTGACCAGCACGCCGTAGTTGGTGGAGAGCAGTCCCGCGATCGGGGTGATGTCCTTGTGCCCGTAGGGGGAGGCGCCGCTTGCCTTGTTCAAGAAGGTAGTGATGGAGCCGACGTTGATCATGTCGCCCTTGCCCTTGTACTGCTGGACGATGGTGGCCATTCCCTCGGGCGGGCTGCTGGAGTTCTGCACCGGAAGGGAGAAGGTTATCAGCTTCTCCTTCTCCAACGTCCCGGCAATGGCGCGCGCCGTGGTATCGAAGCCGCTACCAGGCTTGGATGGAGCGATGAAGGTGACCGTCTTCGGCGGATAGTCCACCTTGGCGGCGGCCGGCGCAGAGGTGGCAGCCGGAGCGGCCGCGGGAGCGGAAGCCTTGGTGGGTTCTGCCGCGGCTGGTTTTGCAGGTGCGGCCGTAGGTGCCGCGGCCTGGCCGCCGCTGCACGCGATAACCCCGAGGGAGAGGGCCAGGACACCCGCGACGAATACCCAGATCCTTGACCGTCTGAACACTGTTACATCTCCTTACTACTTGCTCAGCCCCGCGCTGAATCCAATGGGATCTTCCGGCCAATTTGAACAAAGCCGAACTAACTCCGATGCAATTCCCCCCTTTCCACCTCCTTTCAAGCGAGCTAATAGCTATTAGCTATTAGCTACCCGATCTTCTGCTGCTCCTTCGGGGCGGGCTTCAGGTCGGTGCGCTTCCCGGCCCTGATCATCGCGCTATCCAGCCTGTGCGGAATCACCTCCCGCAACTCCGTGGCGATGGCGATGAGCGCGTCCAGGTCGACGCCCGTCTCAATGCCCATCTCCGTGAGCATGTTCACCAGGTCCTCCGTGGCGACGTTCCCGGTCGCGTTCGGTGCGTAGGGGCAACCACCCAATCCCCCGATGGACGACTCGAAGTTGGTCATGCCGGCCTGCATGGCGGCCACGATGTTGGCCAGCGCCATGTCCCGGGTGTTGTGCAGGTGCAGGTTCCAGGTCACCTGAGGGAACTTGTCCAGCATGTAGGAGGCAACGTCGTACACCTGGCGGGGATTGGCCACGCCTATGGTGTCGGAGAGCCCCATCTCGGTGATGCCCATCGCCACGTAGCGGCTGGCAATTCGCGCTATCTGAGAGATGGGCACCTCGCCCTCGAACGGGCAGCCAAAGGTGCAGGCCATTCCGCCGACCGGGGACACCCCAGCCTCGAGAGCGGCGGCAGCCATCGGCTCGAAGCCGCGCAGCGAGTCCTCGATCGAGCTGTTGGCATTGGAGCGGTTGTGGGACTCGGTGACGGACATCATGAAGTTCATCCGTCGGGGCTTGTGCGGCAGAGCCCTCTGCAACCCCTTCATATTGGGAACCAGTACGCGGTACTCGACGCCCGGCATCCTCTCGATCTTTCCCATCACCTCTTCGGCGTCGGCCAGTTGAGGGACGGCCTTCGGATGGACAAACGAGGTAACCTGGATGTCACGCAGCCCTGTCCTGGACAGGGCATCGACGATCTCGATCTTCTTCTCGGTGGGTATCCACTGCCTCTCGGCCTGGAATCCGTCGCGCGGCCCCACCTCGATGATCTGGACACGTGTCGGTAGCTGCATCTCTCCCTCCGTCCCCTGGCTAGATCACGCCCTCCGACTGGAGGGATTGCAGGTCAAGGTCGCTGAGTCCCAGTTCGCCAACCAGGATCTCCTGGTTGTG
Source organism: Chloroflexota bacterium (assembly GCA_021788565.1). Next base: position 3,692 of record JAJYKO010000012.1, on the reverse strand, counting down.
CTCCCCAATGGTGCACGGCCCGGGGAACCTGACGGCGCCAGGGGTGGCCGACAGCTTGGGAACGATCCCGGTCATCGTCATCGTGCCCAGCACCGGGTGCTCGACCTCGATCAGGTCGCCCCGGGCCCGGTACTGCGGGTCGTTGAAGATGTCGGCGATGCTGTATATCGGACAGACCGGCACGCCGTTGTCGTCCAGGATCTTGCTCACCTCGGCCGAGATGTGGCGAGAGAACCACTCCTGAACGATGTCGTAGATCTCATTCCGGTGCTCTGAGCGATGGGGATTGGTGTCGAATCGCGGGTCCTTGAGCAGGTCCACGCGGCCTATCACCTCGGCGAGCCGAGCGAAGGTGCGCTGGGTGCTGGTGACCATCACAACCCAGATGCCGTCCTTGCAGCGGAAGGTTCCACTGGGCGCGGCCCCCTGCCCGATGTGGCCGCCCCGCTCCTTGACCTTGCCGGTAAGCGAGTACTCCGCCACCAGCGGCTCCAGCATGCGGAAGGCCGACTCGAAGAGGGCGATGTCTGCCACCTGGCCCTCAGTCGCACCACTGACCTTCAGGTGGTAGAGGGCCATCAGCGCCGCCAGCGCCCCGTAGGTGCCGGTCATGTAGTCCACGAGGGCAAGGGGTGGGCTCACAGGAGGCCTGTCCGGGTAGCCCTGGAGATACGTGAGGCCGCTAAAGGCAGCGGCCGGTGTTCCGAACCCCGCCTTTTCCTTGAAGGGGCCGGTCTGACCGTAGCCGGAGATGCGGACCAGGATGATCTTCGGGTTGACCCCCTTTAGCACCTCGTAGCCGAGCCCCCAGTTCTCGAGAGTGCCCGGCCGGAAGTTCTCGATCATCACATCGGCGCTCGCCACCAGCTTCTTCAGGATCTCCTTGCCATTATCTTTACGGATGTCCAGGCTGAGGGAGCGCTTGTTCCTGGCCAGGATGGACCAGGGCCCGGGAACGCCTTTGACGATGGGGCCCATCCCGCGGTTCGCGTCGCCGACCCCGGGCAACTCCACCTTGATGACGTCGGCGCCGAAGTCGGCCAGCAGGCTGGCGGCATAAGGTCCCGCGAACATCGTCGCCAGGTCGATCACCCTGACGCCCGTCAACGGCCCCTGAGATGGCCTTCCGTTCCTTGAGTGTGCTCCTTCCATCAACAACAGCTCCTGTCGTTCGTCGCCGGCGCTCGTCTTTGCGGCCGGCCGCGTGATTCGAACCCCTGGGCGCTCCACATGTCGGCTACAGGCGGCTGCTCAGCCTGGCCACCTCCTGTGCGGCTCGCCGCAACTCGATAGAGAGATGTTCGATCTTTTCCTGGGGCATCCTCCCCGGCGGACCCGTAACTGCGAGCGCGGCTACGGTTCCCTTCCCTGTCCTGATGACCGGCGCCGCCAGGGATATGACGTAGGCTTCCCTTTCGCCCCGGCTGATGGCGAACCCGCTCGCGCGTACCTCCTCCAGCCTCGCCAGAAGCGCCGCCCGAGTGCGGATCTGACCTCCGGCCAGCCGCATCTCGCCGAGAGGCTCCAGGAAGGTCATCAGTTCGGCCTCGGGCATGGCCGCCATCAGCACCTGGCCGCAAGCCCCCAGATGAAGCGGAAGCCGCTGACCGATACTGAGGCTGTAGCCCAGTGCGTGGGGGCTGCGGACCCGCTGGACGACCACTCGATCGAAGCCGTTGCGGACCTGCAGCGACACCGTTTCACCTGAGATCAGCGCCAGCTCCTCCAGGACGGGCAGGGCCGCTTTGGCCAGACTGTTTCCGGTGAGAAAGGCGCCGACAAGTGGCACGACGCCAGCCCCCAGTTGGTAGATCGTGCGCTCTTTCTGAACGAAGCCCCGACGCTCTAGCACCGACAGGAGCCGCTGGGCAGTGGGCTTGGGAATGTCTACGGCCCGGGCGAGTTGACTCAGTCCCATCGGCTCCTCGGCCCGCTCGAGGGCAATCAACAGGTCGAGGGTGCGCTCCACCGAGCGGACCGATACCGTGGTCCGGTCCGGGACGCCTGATCGTCGTGGGGGATCGATGAGGACCACTGTACCACCTGTCGGAACATCATCTTGTATAGTGAGAGTGCTAGATTATCAATCGGCTGTCAATACATCCTGACGTAGTGGCGATGAGAATAATGAACGTAATTCCAGAAGGGGGAAGGGGGGCTCAGCGCCAGGGGGCGTCCTTGCCCGAGTAGCTGCCGATCCAACGAACCCAGGGCAGCTCCGAGCGAACGGCGTTGTACAGTCGCTCGTCGCCGGTCCAGACCTCGCAACTGTGAAGCTCGGCGAGGGCGAGATAGTACGCATCGTACGGCGATGGGCGATCCAAGCGGTAGGCGAGAGCCAGCGCGCGGCGGTGTAACCGAGGGTGCTCTTCGACCCGTACCCCAAATCCGAGCACGACGTCCAGCGCGCCCTCAGCTTGAGCGAGGTCTAGCTCACCTCGCCGGACTCGTTTGTAAATCGCGCTTGTCACCTCGGCCATCATGAACGGGGGAGCAACAGGCTGGATCTCAGCCTGCGCCCAGGAATCAGCCAGCACGAGGGCGAGCGGGCTGTACAGCTCCGACAGCACCCACATCGCGACGAGGCTAGCATCGACGACCACCAGTCCGTTCACTAACGCTCTGCTCACGGGAGTCGATCAGAGCGCTCGCGCCGGTCTTCCTCGATGAACGCGGCCGAAGAAGTGGATAGCACTCGCTCGCCGAAGGTCCGCCGCTGGAAGGCGCGGGCACGCTCGACGGCGGCCACGGTGAGCCCCCTCGCGCCCTCGGAGCGGCGGAATCTCCGAACCAACTCCAACTCGGTCTTGCTGAGGTACACGCGCTTGTCCATCGCTCGTCTGTATGTCATCAGGTCGCCGCGACGGATGTAGCGGTAAAGGGTGCTCCGCTTGACCCCGTACCGGTCCACAGCTTCCTCCAGCGTGAGCATCTCTTCATCGAAAGTGGGCTGGTCCATTTTGTATCTCCTCCAGGCTCAATCGTAGCACAACTGTCTCAATGTGCCTATGAGCGTTCATATCCGCATGAGGGCCTTTTAGTGTTGCCAATCCGAAGCCGAGAAGTGCATCGCCGGGGTCGCTACACTGTCATGCTGAGCACTTGAGGCGAGCGAGCGCAGCCTCAAGGCCCGAAGGGCAGCGAAGCATCTCCTCATGGCTGGAGAGATCCTTCGCTGCCGCTGTTCAGAAACTTCACAAGTTTCTGTGCTTCGCACAGGGTTCCCGGAACCCTGGGGTACTCAGGATGACAACTAAATGACCCTGATATCCGCATTGCCGTCTGACCTGGCACCGCGGCGGCAGGAAATACGATAGTGAGACACTTCTCAGGGCATTGGCTGACTGAGCGCGCGCTCGATCTCGTCCAAGTGGTCGTTGCGGTGCCCGGCGCGGATGAGGCTGCGCGGGCGCTGGGCAAGCACCTGCTCCACGATCTCCGGCGCCAGCGAGGCCGCCTTCTGGTCCGCGGCCCCCGCCGCCGCGAGGGCTTCGGCCGCCGCCTCGCGGCCGGGCATCGCCAGCCACTCCGGCAGCATGTCGTTGTTGGTCGGGTTGGGATCCCCAGGCACGATCTTCACGCCCTCCTTCTCCCATTGCTCCATAGCAGTCACGGTGCGCCGGTCCCAGAAGGCCAGGTGCGCCAGGGCCGCCGACACTGTCCACCCGTGGCCGATGGGACGGCCGAAATCC